>DLOQ01000155.1 GCA_002479655.1 Lachnospiraceae bacterium UBA7480 | reverse complement strand
TGAGAGTTTCGCAATTGCCTACTTAACTTCCCACTTCCCCGATCTGATAAACTCCTGCGCCATCGCTTCCGCATCCTCGACAAGTCCGGTGTCATATCCCATAAGCTGCAACAGCCGGATCGCATTTCTGGATTCCGCGCGCCCCTTCAGAAGCCGGTAGCTGAACTTAATATCCTCTCCCTCCACGCTCTCCGTAAAATGATAATTCTCATACCAGTTCTCCAAAAGCATCGTCAACTCGATATCATGTGTCGCCGCCACACAAGTCACCCCTTGTTTTGCAAGCGACTTAAGGATCTGCGCCGATGCGGCAATCCGCTCTACCGTATTGGTTCCACGCAGCACCTCATCAATAAAGCACAGCACAGGCATCCCCTCTTCTGCGCTTCCTTCAATGATGCGTTTCATAGCTTTGATCTCCACCATAAAATAACTGTCTCCGCCGCTCAGATCGTCCGTCAGCGCCATGGAAGAGTAGATCCTGTAAAAGTGAGTCTGAAACTTCTTTGCACACGCCATATGAACTGTCTGTGCCAAAAGCTGGTTAAGCGCCATGGTCTTTAAAAAAGTAGACTTGCCGGAAGCATTAGAACCGGTGATCAGCATAGACCCCCGCAGCTCATAGCTGTTTCTTACCGGAGCCTGCAGCATCGGATGATACCCGTCAAGCACAGCCTGTCCGATTTTGGAAGTTTTCCATTTGGCATCTGTTGCTATCCCGTTTTCCTCCGGTCTCCCATCTTCCACACTTTTTATAGCTTCGTTCATAAATTCAGGAATGCAGTACCCCTCATTCTGATTTAAGTATGTCCGATAAGAACCAACCGCGATCATCGTCTCCAGATAACCAAGCGCGGCATTTAACCGGTCGATCTCCCCTTCCCGGCTCTCCACCATAGTGATCATGCTGTTTAAGCGGATCAGATCAAAATGAAACACCATATTCACATAGTCACGCAGGATCTCCAAAGGATTGCCGCTGCCTGCTTCACCGGCAAATACAAACCGCGCTTTTTTTAAAAACGGCAGAAACGATTTTGTAATGTCTCTGATTTCAGACATCTGCCCGCCGCAGACCTCCAGCTCGATCTGCCCTGCCGCTTTACCGGCGGAAACCAGTCTGACAAGATAACGCAGACTGGCTAAATACGGCCGCAGCTTTCCTTTTTGATTAAAATAATGAAAAATATTATAGGCGATGACCGCAATCAGCATAAGCAGCCCTGCCCCGGTCTTTACCAACAAAAGAACCACCGATAATATTACAAGGCAAAGCGGCAGCCATGCAGCCGGTCCCGTTTTTCTTTTTCCATATGCCTCACGCAGAAAGCCAAGATAATCATACAGCGAATACCGGTCCTTCTTCCCCATCCTCATAAAGATCATCTGCAAAGAACGGCGTTTATCTCCGTGCTCCATAAAATACAGGATCTCCTGTTCCCTGACCAGAAGCTCCTCCTCACGGTCCGCCGGTGTTCGAAGTGTATAATAGAGATATTCCTCACCCGTTGCCGAATAGGTATGATTCATCATCGCAAAGATCTGATCCATGCCCAGATCGTTCCACGTGATATCATCAATCCCCTTCCCGTCATCATGTGCCCTGTAATATGCCGGAATACATTCCGCGCGAAGCAGATCTTTCTTTGATGCCGGCAGCTGCCCATATTCCTTTTGCAGTCTCTTTTGATTTTTTTCCTGCAACCGCCTCTTCTCCTGCCATCCAAAAAAGCAGACAAGCAGAAACAACCCCAGCAGAATGGCTGCCCATACTTCATAATTCATCTGAACTTAATAACCATGCCTTTCCATCATATCCCGCACTCCGTATATTGGTTTTCCCATATTCCATATTTTCCAAATCCAGCCATCTTGGGCAGAACCGTTATCCCCATGTATTATCATTTCATCCGGCAGCTTCATTTCATCTGGCAAAATCAGGACCGAAGCTTTCCGGCAGCAGCTCGCTGAGTTTCATCTTTTTATAATCCGTCTCCGATCTTGCTACGATTACCAACATCTGCTCAGGCTCGCAAAACTCGCGCAAAACCTGACGGCATATCCCGCACGGGAAAGCATAATTCGGTTTCTTATCCCTCATCCCGCCGATAATGGCGATCGCCTTAAAACGGCGTTCCCCTTCACTGACTGCCCGGAAAACCGCTGTTCTTTCTGCACAGTTGGTCGCACCATAAGACGCATTTTCAATATTGCAGCCCTGATAGACCTTTCCGCTTTCCCCCAGCAGCGCAGCTCCCACCATAAAATGAGAATACGGTGCATATGCCTTTTTTCTCGCTTCAATTGCGGAACCGATTAAATTTCTTTCTTCCATAATAAAATACCCCCATTTTTGAAAAAATCATTAAAAATTTTCAAATCATTCATATTTTAACATATAATATGCACACCCGACAACTATCATTTCCTTTCTTCTGCTGCAACGCTTAAAATCGCTTAAAATCAAATAAGTTACCTTAAAACTGTGAAATATGGCGAAACGCCGGAATTTTTGAACTGCCGCGATGGNNGTCTTTAATGCTTTAACTGTATAGAATATCGAAGCAATTTTACCCCACATCTTCTATTTTTATCTTTCCGCCTTTTCGGGAACGCTCCAATTCCTCACAGGCTTCCACTACGAGTCTGCCGATTTTTTCAAAATTGGAATCGGCATGTCCGGTGATGATATGATCGCAGCTGACAGATAATACCTGTGAGATATTATATAGAACCCATACGGAAAATCCCTTCTTTCCAGCCTCCAGATCATACAAAAATCTTGAAGAAACTCCTACCTTCATTGCAAAGACATCCCGTGAGTAACCTTTCTGGACTCTCAAACGCGCGATCCGTGCTCCAATTTCTTTATAATCCATATTGATTTCTCTATGCTCCATATCAATAACCGCTCCTTATCTTAATGCTTCTTTATTTTACACTTGAAAATAATCTATATCATTATAGATCACTTACCGCCATCAGAAAGTCTTTTTACGCCAATACCATGATTTTTAACGTGAACTTGAAATTTTGCAGAACAAAAGGGGAATTTGTTCAAATTCCTCATGTTCACGTTAGTTTTCGCATAGTTCGCGTAAAAAAATCATATAACGACATTTTTTAGACTATTCTGACGATAACCCATTATTTTAAACAAGCTTTAATATGAAGCATCAACTTGAAACTATTACTTTAGAAGATTCAGAAGTATTCAGAAGTATGAGATGCAAAATTTAAAAATATGGAGAACCGGGTATGCTGCAAAAGATTCAGGCAAGATATGAACTGACGGACTATCAGACAAGGCTGTTAAAATACTATCTCACGGCCTTTTTCGGGGAGACGGCAAAGCTTCTGGCGATCGGATGCCTGTTTCTGGACCGGTATCCTACCTACCTGTGGTGCGTATTGCTGTTTGCTATGATCCACACGGCAACCGGCGGAGCGCACTGCCGCACTTATCTTGGATGCCTGGCAGCCTCCGCAGTCCTCTTTATATTGAGCATTGATATCTTACCTGAGATAGAGATCACCCTGCTCTGGCGAATCGTGATACTTGGTGTATGTATTCTTCTTAACTACTGTTGCGGTCCCGTCATGACAAAGGAACGCAGGGCAAGATTTAAAAGCGAAGAGATCCTTGCAAAAAGCACAAAAAAAGCACTGTTACGTGTTTTGGCAGTCATCGGCTGTTTTATCATATATTCCTGTCGGTATCCGGAAACGCTCCCTGCCAGGGCAGGTTTCTGGATCATCCTGCTGGATACGATACAGCTGGCGGTTGCAAAAATTATTAATCTTATCAGAAAGGAGGCGTAAAGCATGAAGAATTTTATCAAAGCAGCACTGCTGATCGTGCTGGCAAACACCATCATTTACCCACCAAGTCACAGCCTTATTTTCTTAGGAGAATATCCATTTCCTGAAGAATAAGCATCAAAAAAGCTTCCCTCGCTATCGGGGGAGCTTTTTTGCGTTGATTCGAAAGCAGATCCAATTCTTTTCTGCAATTTCCTGATTATAAAAAGCAAGCTCAAGATGATACCGGTCGCAGATATCCCTGACGTTGTACAGTCCGTATCCCCTGCCGTCCCCTTTACTGCTATGACCCTTTTCAAAGCATCGCGAGATATATTCCGGATCCAGAATTTCTCCGCAGTTCTTCACTTCCAGCACAAACCCCTCCTCATCCTCGAGCGCCGTTACGGACAGCCGCTTTTCCTCCGTCTGCGCCAGCGCCTCCGCGGCATTGGTAATCAGGTCGTTGGCAATCTCAATCAGCTTATACACCGGCAGCCGGGTTCCGTCCAGAGCCCCTACCCTTACCTTATACTCTATATCGATGCCCTCCTTGGACAGGCCTTGGAATTTCCCGTATAAGAAGCCGATAAAGAACGGATTCCCGTCCTTCAGCAGCTTGTTATAACGGTTATCCGACTGTATCTCACGGATATAAATCGTCTGGGCGCTTTTCAGCTCCTCATAGGTATCCGTAGTATATTGCAGGCTGATGATGGAGCTTAGATGGTTATCAAACTCATGCTGGCGCATCCTGACGATATCGATCAGGTCCTCATACGCATGGATATAGGTGTTATAACATTTCATCTCCGCGTCCATCTCCACCCTCTTGATACGAAATCCCTGCCATACCGCCAGGATGATACAGATTACAAGCGCATACAAAAAGATGATAAGATATTCTTCAATGTTCATCCTGCTATAGACTTTATATAATATAACGGCTAAAATAACAAAAGAAAACAAAACAATAAACCCCATATTCATAACTGGTCTCCAGTTCTGAATTACCTCAGACACGATATGCCATTTTTTCTTCCTCAACATATAAAATGTTAAAAATATAGTACCACTAGTTAAAAAAAATATAAAACTTTCATTTAAAAAATCACCCAAAAGAAAATAGCCAATCATAAGATATAATACCTGCAAAATCCCAACAATAAAGATATATAATATATTGTTCACCAAAATCGGCTTCCATTTCCATCCATACTGAAATCCACAGTATACCACGATTATAGGATACATAATTACCGTTAAGGAATTGTCCAGATAATATACCTCCAGCAAGGTATAAAAAGCAACCTCAAATAAAATCAAACTAACAGACATTTTATCCAAACGGAACTTCTCTCCGTACAGCAACGATAAACACAATAAGACAGAAAGAATTTCAAATAAGTATCTCAAAACACTAATGGCTATCATCATTTTATTTTCCTCTCCACCTTCTTAGCAAAACTGCTCCCAATCTCGATCCGGGTATTCTCCGGATCATCCAAGGTGATATAACGGTTCACCAGATCTATCGATCTGATATAGCGTTTGTTCACAAGCGCGTTTCTGCTGCATTGAACCATACAGTCGGTACGCACTTCCTTCAGGAGCTGGCGGCAGGTCTTATACGGTATCCGCAGCCGGGTGCCGTTTCTATGATGGATTGTCATCTCATGATTTACATTTTGCGTATAAATGATATCTTCCACATTGATTGGATATATGACTTTGTCTCTCTTGAAATAGATTGTTTCGGAACTGCTTTTGAGATTTTCAAAGCGCAGCGCGCCACGGATCAATTCCTCTGCCTGAACCATATCAATAGGCTTCTCCAGATAGCCATAACAATGAAGCTCACGGAACGCGTACATCTGCGGGTCTTCCAATGATGTCGTAAAGATAAACGGCGTAAACAGATACTGCTGCATCCCTCTGATACGCTCCGCGAACTTAATGCCGGAAGTATCTCCCATGACCTTGGTATCCAGAACAATATCAACAATAAAAACATCGACGTCCTTTTCCATTGCATATTTGTAGGCAGCCTCACTGCTTGTCGCCGTCAACACTTCAATAGATAAGTCTATCGATGCTATTATCTTTTTTACCATATCTACACAGCTTTTATTATCTTCAACGATCAATATACATTTTGTCATCTCTTGTTCTGCATTTTCTTTGTAGTTTTTGTACCGGAATTTTCCTTTGGAGTCTCTTCCACCACCTGATCCAGCATTTGGAACAGATGCTCCTCCCTGCTTTTCGCACTGACACGCCTGTCGTCCGAGGTCAGCAGCAAAAACAGCCTGAGAAACAGCTTTTCCTTAGCGGAATCATCTAAGGCAACCACTCTGTTCCAAACAGCCTCCTGATCATCTTTTTCTCCAAAAAGAAGATAATCCACTGAAAAATCCAATTTGTTTTTCATCTTATGCAAAGTGGCAATACTGATATTGTTTTCGCCACTCTCCATTTTCTTATAAAGCTGAACGGAAATATCAAGAAATTCTGCAAACTGTTCCTGCGTATATTTTAGATTCAGCCTAAGCTCCTTCAGTCTGCCTGCAATTTCTTTTTTGTTATGAGGATTCGCCATTGCATGCACCTTTCTGTTTTATAATACATAAAAATATTTTATAAAAATAAGTTTACTCATTCCATATACGTTTTGGGTTCTTTTTGTCTAATTTTGTATGTTTTTAAGGAAGTTTCGTAAAACGCGAAAAAAGCGCCCGTTATAAAAGACGCTTTTCTCTGGGTTTACAATCCTTTAGTTTGCTTTTACCAATATCGCTGACAGATTATCTCTTACCCCACGAGCCGTCATTTCATGAATCATTTCTTCCAGCTTCTTCCTGATATCTTCATCCTTTTCATAGCTGGTTTCTATCAGTTCTTTATCCAATTTATTTTTGAGCATGCGATAAAATCCATCCGTGCACAACAGGAGACTTTCTCCGGCATGTATGTTGTCATTCGCAAAACAGGGTTCTACCAGTTCATAAGATCCCATATAAACCTTTGGTTGTTTTCCGGGCGTTTTTTCATTATCCTGCTGCAGTCCATTATCTGTTATGCGGTAGATCCTGTTGTTTCCGACATTAGCAGTATAATATCTTCCGTCCGGCAGAAACAGGATGGTCGTCATGGTCGTTCCCAGCTTTATCCCTTTCTGCTTTCCGTATCCCCAGATCCGTTCGTTCAGTTCATCTGTGATCATCCGCCAATCTTTCATTATCTTCCTGGGTTCCTCAATCATTTCCTCAAGATGATTTCGAAACCATATGGCAAATTCCCTGATAACCGTATTGGCAGCCACGTCACCTCTTGCCATGCCGCCCATACCGCCGCACACAACGGCAATCAGCGCTTCCCCATTATCCACACTCTTTGTTCTGATACAGATTTTATCCTGGTTGAGCTTTTTTACTGCTCCTCTATCGCTAAATGCTCCTGAAATATAACTTAAATTTTCTGACTTTAACATATGTATCTTCGCTCCCTTCTCTTGATGTATTTCTATTTTCAAATAATATTTTATCGGATAATGTATTAAATTGATATAAACTATTGTGCGCATTATCGCGAACTATTGTTCCCGCCAAATCATGCCATAGTTCACGCGCTGATGTCCATCCGACGGATCTAGATAATAATGCAGATCATCCCGCCGTTGCTGTCATTGACGATCTTCTGCATCGTATCCTGCAACTTCACCTGGCTTTCCTCGCCAATCGCTGTGATCTTGCTGTTAATGCCGTCATTCACAAGCTGCTCTACAGTCTTTCCGAAGATATTGGTTTCCCAGATCCCTTCCTGATCCACTCCTGCTTCATTGATATACTGGATCAGGTCATTGGCCTGCTGCTCCGTTCCGACGATCGGCGCGATCTCCGTCTCCACATTGGCTTTGATCAGATGAAGGCTGGGACTGTATGCCTTGATCTTCACTCCGTATTTATTGCCATGACGGATGATCTCCGGTTTATCCAGCACAATCTCGCTGCGTTCCGGCGTCACGACGCCATAACCTTTGGCGCGTACCGCCTCCATGGCATTTCTCACCTTCTCATATTCCGTCTTCAGCTCGGAGAGCTGCTTCATCTTACTGATCAGCTGATACTCGCAGCTGATCTCCTCTCCCGACATTTCGCTTAACATTTCATAGTAACACTGCTCCGGGACATCAATTGCCACAGAGATATTACCATCCGCCATAGAAACCTGATCCACCTTGCACCGTTTGATATATTCGCTGTCCATCTGCAATGATTTTTCATTAAAATCCCTAATCAGCCTGACATCGCCGGCAAGGCTCTTGATATGCTCCACAATATCCGCCTTCATCGGATGATTTTTATCGAGGATTTCCACCCATTTGGGCATAAAGAACTCGATCTTGGAAATCGGGAATTCATATAAGATCTGCTCCATGATATTATGGATATCCTCTTTTTTTAACTGCTCGCAGTTTACCGGCATGGTATAGATCCCATACTTTTCATACAATTCCTGCGCAAGCGTCTTTGCTTCCTCACTATAAGGCCTGGTCGTATTCAACAATATGATAAACGGTTTTCCCTGCTCCTTTAACTCCTTTACAGTCCGTTCTTCCGGCGCTATGTAATTTTCCCTTGGTATCTCACCAAAACTTCCGTCACAGGTCACGACCACGCCGATCGTCGAATGATCCCTGATCACCTTGCCGGTTCCTACTTCCGCCGCCTCCGTGAATGGAATCTCCTCATCAAACCACGGTGTTTTCACCATGCGTTCTTCATCTTCCTCCATATGTCCGGCAGCGCCCTCCACCATATAACCGACGCAGTCAATCAGCCGTATCTTAACTTTTGTCTCATCATTTAAAATGATTTCCGCAGCTTCCTTAGGGATAAACTTCGGCTCTGTCGTCGTAATTGTCCTGCCGCCGGAACTCTGCGGAAGTTCATCCACGGCACGATTCTTTTCATGTTCCCCCGTCATATTGGGAAGCACCAGAAGATCCATAAACCGCTTGATAAATGTTGATTTCCCAGTCCGGACCGGCCCAACTACGCCGATATAGATCTCCCCTTTCGTCCGAACCTCCATATCCTTGTAGATGTCACGATATTCCATACTCCAACTTTCTCCTTTCCATGGTCTGGCAATCTGTGCCTCAGGCACATCCGGAACTCTTTTTTACGTCCTCCGGCTCTACCCATATTGTTTCCGATATCAATATATGAAAACCGGAAGTCTATTATGACAAATCGTTTGCAATACCTTCTATCATTTGATACAATATACGCTATAGAACCATATTAACCAAAAGGGAATCCCGGGCAATGATTAAAATCAGCAACGTAAATTTTTCCTATAAAAGAACTCCCATATTAAAAGATCTTTCCCTTCAGATCGATCAGGGAGAATGTATCGGCATCGTCGGCGCCAACGGCTGTGGAAAATCCACGCTTCTTTCCATTCTTGCCGGAAGCAGACGTGCCTCGTCCGCATCGATGATCTACGACGGAAAAGATTTAACCAAAGCCCCCAAACTCCTGGCCCGGCTGGTCGGCTATGTTCCGCAGGATAATCCGCTCCTTCCCGAGCTCAGTGCATATGACAATCTGTTTCTCTGGTTTCATGGAGACAAGAAAACCTTTGAGAAGGCACTGCATCAGGAATCCATGGAAATGCTGATGCTGACGGATTTTCTTGACAAACCGGTCAAAAGCCTGTCAGGGGGCATGAAAAAAAGAGTCAGTCTTGGAATCGCGCTGTTAAATGATCCAAAGCTTCTGATTCTGGATGAACCCTCTGTTGCACTCGATCTTCCCTGCAAACAGGATATGCATCATTATCTCAGCAAATGCCTGGCTTCCGGAAAGACTATTCTGATTACAACTCATGAGGAAGCGGAGCTTGACCTTTGCACGACACTTTATATCCTGAAAAACGGCTCGCTCCACAAAGTAAATAAAGACCTAAGAGGCGCCGCCCTGATTGAACAATTTTTCTGAGAAAGGAAACATGTATCGTATGAAATCAAAAAAGGCTCTTTTCATCATTATCCCCATCTGCCTTGCACTGGTTGCGGCTATTGTACTTCTGGTGCTTTTTGTCACTGGCGCATTTTTGTCACCGAAAGCAAGGGTCATGCTGGCTCTCTCCAAAACCTTTGGTTCGGGCAGCATCATTTCGGAATATTCCGGCAACACAGGCGTCTCCAAATATGGATATGCTCCGGAATATCTTGCCGACCTGTTAAAAGCCTCAGATGCATTAACCGATATGAAGGAGCGCGGATATTCCGTCAACGCTTCCTATACTCTGTCAGATTTTGATACACCGGATACCATAGGCTACACAGGCTACGGCTCATTGTCTAACACCGGTATGAAGGTTTCCGGCGATGTTGATACCATCAACCGGGTCGCCTATTATGATCTGACCTTACAGTACAACTTTATAAGGATTTCCCTTGGAAAATACTATATCACCGACACTGCCATTTCCATGGCAATGCCAAGTTATTTTGACGGATATCTTACCCTTCCTACCGACACTTTCGGGACTTCCTATAATGCTTCCATATTCCCTTCCATATTAAGTGCGATCCCTCAGGAGCTTGAGTCTGAAGTCTCTTTTTCGGCATTTGATCTGATCTGCCCTTCGGCGGCAGGCAAGGATTCTTTTTTTGCCGATGAAGATACCCTTTCGGTCTTAAAGGATTTTTACGACAACATAGAAGTAGAAAAAACCGGCGAATCGCGCTCCATCCTGATCGGCACAAAGCAGCAGGAATGTGATGAATATAGGATCACATTGGAAAAGGAAGATATCCTGTCTCTGATCGAAGCTTACGAAGACTGGTATTTTTCTTCCAATCGGGAGCGCATTGAACGCTATGATGCATTTTATACTTATTTCGCCACCCAAAACAGCTCCTCTGCGAATTATCCTTCCTCATACAGCGATTTTCTCGAGGAGATCTTTGATGTCTATAAAGAGCTTATGGCTGTAGATCATGAAATATATGTATATCTGGATAATAAAGACCGGCTGGCTGCAGCATCCTATGAAATCGAGCTGAATGCCGGCAGTATTGAAAACAGCAATTTATATGATACCACAGAGACACTGATTGATGAAAGTATTGATTTTGATGATCTTTATGATGGTCTTTTGGAGTATATGATTTATGGCAGTGTTCCCAACATTAATGATCCAAGTAATTTTACTACCGAAGATCCCGCAGATGATCTTGATACGACCGACACCTGCAGGATCTCTGCCGAGATCATCTTTCACGGCAGGGATTATCTGCCGGAACGCTACGAAGGCTCTTTCCTGATCGATTTCGATAATGGCTATTCCTGCGAAGCAAGATATACGGGGGAAAACAGAACCGATACCAAAGATATGCTGCACAGCGTTCTGAATGCCGTGATCGACTTGGAAGTTGATGGCACTTCTGACTGTTACGATATAGCATATGAAGCATCCTATCAAACGGAAGATAAAAACCTTGCCGCAGAATTGACCGTAACTGATGAAAACCATACAGAGCTTCTTAACATTGTATCAGACAGTACACTAACATTGGAGGACGATACCATCGAGTTTGAACTGGAAGAAATGACCTTGACAGTCAACTCTGAGTCCGGTGAAGTGAAAGCCACCCTTGAGGCTGAAGCTGCCTTTTCACCTTTGACAGACCGTGTCCCCCTCCCTGAAGGGAAAGAACGCAACCTGTTTACCATGAGCAAGCAGGATTACGAACAGCTTTGGTTAGAGATAGTAAACAGTTTTTCATTTTTGTAATCGGGAGAACATCTATGTCTGCATTTTTTAAATGCTGTTTTGCAGAATTGAAAAAAGGAATCAAAGAACTTCCTTATGCGCTTTTGGGGATGTCTGCACTTTGTCTGATCCTTGGCACGGTTGCTTTCTGTGCCGCAAAGCTCCTCTATCAACAGGAAGAGCTTTCCCGTTCTGATGTAGCGATCGTCACTGCCGATACGGAAGACTCTTATCTGCAGCTTGCATTAGGTCTTGTCGGCAGCATGGACAGCGCTTCGCTTACAATGGATTTTCATGTCATGACTGAACCGGAAGCGCGTTCCGCACTGCAGAAGCGTCAAGTCATTGCCGTTTTGTTTCTTCCGGAACAATTGATCGATGGGATCCTCTATGGGACCAATCCGCCCATCCATGTTTTATTTTCAACACAGGATGCTCTCTCTTCTGTCTTTTTAACAGAAATGACCCTTGCCGGCGCAAGGCTTTTATCCGGCGCACAGGCTGCGATCTACGCTGCCGGCGAGATCCATACTGCTCTTGGTATGCAGGATGAACTTTCTGATGCCTGTGATAAGATCAACCGCAAAAATCTTAATTACGCATTAAATCGCGAAAAACTATTTGCCGAAGATGCCACCTCTTTACAAGGGACCAACAGTACTACGATCTATTATGCCGCAGCCGGCATCCTGCTTGTACTGCTGTTTATCACGACGGCATTTACGGCGATGCTTAGGCGGGAGAGCAGAGATTATTACCAGCTTTTATTCAGCCGCAATATCTCCTCCATCCAGTATCTGCTTGCAAGGATATGCAGCTTTGCCCTGTTCTTCTTTCTGTTGCAGATCCTGCTTTATCTGATCGCTTCATTCATTCCTGCATTGGATGAGGTCGAGGGACTGATTCTCCGTCCCAAAAACATCTTTCGCAACAACAGCCTGCTGTTCTTCCTTACCAACAGCTTTTTTCTTGCAGCCTATGCCAATATGATCTTTTTGGCGGCGAAAGATGTCTCCGGCGGGATCCTGATCTCATACAGCGTCAGCAGCCTGATGGCATTTTGTTCCGGCTGCATCATCCCTGCCGCGTTCTTTCCGGTCTCACTGCAAAAGATATCATCCTATCTTCCTGCTTATTATCTGCACAAGGGGCTGATTGAACTGCTGGAAGGCTCGCGAATCACCATATCCGCGCCCGCCTTGATCTATCCTGTGTTATTCTTCCTGTTTGGCATAATCATATTCAACTATCGCAGGAGGTATCACTGCTTATGAGATTCCAACGATTGTTTTATATGTTGTTTAAACAATATATCCGAAAACCGGAATGTCTGCTTCTGCTGCTTTCCCTGCCGATACTGACCGTCCTGTTCTCCCACGTGGCAAAGACGCAGGAACAGCCGATACAGGCAGTCTGCTATATCCCCTCCGTTACTCAGGAGGTTCTTGACGCTGTTGCTGATACCGACACAGCGCTTCATGCAGATACGGCTCTGACATCGCTTGCGCATAAGCTTTCCATGTATGATGGATTATATACCTTCCGGCTCTGCGCTTCCGAGCGGGAGGTCTATGACGCTGTTGCTGCCAATCGTGCCGAATGTGGTTATATCTTTTCAGAAACACTCTATGAAGAATTGTTAAGCGGTAACTTGAAAGGTCTGATCACCACGGTTGCCTCCCCCTCTACCACGATGCTCCCTGTCATTAATGAGACGGTTTATTCTCTGGTATTTGAAGATCTTGCCCTGCTTTCCTTAGAGCAGTATCTGGCGGACGACAGCGCTGTCTCCGCTGAGTATGACGTCCTGTATGATGATGCCATGATTGAAGAACTCTATCAAAAATATATGCTTGGCGACTCTACTTTTCATTTTGAATATGACGGCAGTCCCAAAGATTACCGGCTGACTACGACGACTGTACTCCTTTCCCCCATCCGCGGTCTGCTTTCGGTACTGATGCTGTTGTCCGCATTGACCGGAGCCATCTCCTATTATCGTCTTGCTGAGAATCCGGTATTTGATACATGGAAAATACGTGCCGCATGCATCATCATCCCGGTTCTCTGCACGATTCCGGTCATGCTGCTCTGCATCCATTTTGCCGGTCTTAGCGCAGGTCTTGGAAAGGAGATCTGCCTCCTGATCCTGTATGCCGCCGCCTGTGTCATCGCGGTGAGTCTTCTGACTTTATTCATTAAAAAAAGGGTAATATTTACTTCCCTATTACCCCTTTACATCCTTGCGTGTCTGGTCTTCACACCGGTATTTATCGATATCTCCGTATTCCTTCCGGCTTTGAGACCACTGTCGTATCTTTTCCAGCCGTACTACTATCTAAGCTTTTTCTAAGGCAGCCGATTACATCAGCATAACCATAAACGAGTTTCAACAACATTTCTCTAAACGCATTTCGTCAATATTTCCCTATACACGTTTCATCAGGATCTCCATAGCGTCGTTCAATCCCGCAACCGTCAGCGGCAGCATCGGAAACAGCGCCTTGATCCTTGTCTCAGCTTCGCGCCACGGCGCCGGAACCAATGACATCTTCGGATTGAGCCAGACTATCTTTTTATATTTCCTGCGCATCCTCATGAGCCATTCTTCACCGGAATATCCGCCGTTTGGCCCGCGGTAGTTGCCGTCCTTCGCGTAAAGCTCCTCCGGCGCCATAGCCGCGTCTCCGACGATGATCACCTTAAAATCCTTATCCAGATTGCGGAACATCCATTCCGTCTCGATCCAGTCGCCATTTTCACATTCCGGTGTCTTATAGACATGGGAATAAATGCAGTTATGAAAATAATATGCCTTCACTTCCTTGTAATGATTGGATTTGTGCACCGCCTGAAACAATTCATTTAACAGATTGCAGTACGGAATCATCGTTCCTCCGGAATCCATCAGCAGAAGCAGCTTGACGGAATTTTTCCTCGGTCTGTCCATCACGATCTGAAAGCATCCGCCATTGTTGCACGTCTTATCCACAGTCTGGTCAATATCCAGTTCCGTCTTGGGGATATCCAGCTTCGTTGAAAACTGCCTGAGTTTACGAAGTGCCATCTGGAACTGCCGGTTATCCAGCATCCTGTCATCCCTGAAATCACGATATTTCCTCGCCCCGATCACCTGAAATGCCGACTGGTAGCCGGTGCTTCCGCCTACCCTGATGCCGCCGATATTGCCTCCCGTATTACCAAAAGAAGTCTTCCCCATCGTGCCGATCCAATAAGAACCGCCATTGTGTTCACTATCCTGATCTTTCAGACGCTGCTTATATTTCTGCTCCACGTCATCCTTATCGATCTGGATCTGCTCCACCCGGTTTAGATACTCCTTGTCTTCTTCATGCAGCATATCGTTCATTTCCGGTTTGTCCAGCCACCGTAACATCCGGTTCGTCACTTCATCATCGGAACGGATCCCTTTGAAGCACTCGTCAAACGCCATATCAAACTTATCAAAATCCGTCTCGCTTTTAACAAGAATCATCTTTGCGACATAATAAAACTTCGTCAGGCTGCTTTCACAAAGCCCCTGATCCAATGCCTGCTGCAGCGTCAGCCATTCACTGAGCGTCACATCCAAGCCTTTATTTTTTAGTGTCTGAAAAAATATACCGAACATAATCCCCCGCACATTATATTAATGATGATTTTTCACCGTCTCCAGATCCTCATCTTTTTTAACGATCACTCCGACAAACGGCAGCTTCTCCATCAGCGTGTCTGCCGGGATGCCGCCAAGCTGTAACGCATTGACCCAATCGATCAGCTCTGACGTACTGGGCTTCTTGCGGATGTCCCGGATCCCCCTGATCCAATAGAATACCTCCATCGCATTCTTCAACAGATTCTCCTCGATCTCCGGATAATGCGTCTTTACGATCTCCTCCATAAGCTCTTTATCAGGGAAATCAATATAGTGGAAGATACATCTTCTTAAGAAAGCATCCGGCAGTTCCTTCTCCGCGTTAGAAGTAATGATCACAATCGGGCGCTGCTTTGCCTTTACCGTCCGTTTCGTCTCATGGATATAAAACTCCATCTGATCCAGCTCCCACAACAGGTCATTGGGGAATTCCAGATCCGCTTTATCGATCTCATCAATCAAAAGCACGACCTGTTCATCGCTCTCAAATGCCTCGCCCAATTTCCCAAGCTTGATATAACGGGCGATGTCATCCACGCCTTCCTCACCAAACTGTCCATCATACAGACGCTGGATCGTATCATACACATAAAGACCTTCCTGCGCCTTTGTGGTTGATTTGATATTCCAGATGATCAGTTTCTTCCCAAGAGAATTGGCAACCGCCTGCGCAAGCATCGTCTTGCCGGTACCGGGCTCTCCCTTGATCAGCAGCGGTTTTTTCAAAGCAATCGCAACATTGACACTCGCCATCAGCTGCTCGCTTGCAACATATTCCCCCGTACTTTTAAATTCTGTCTGCATTACATCCCCTAACCTTTCTTAATTTTGTATCACTCATGCACATCTCCCGCCACCAGATCTGACAGCCACGGAAGACGCGAATGTTCCTCCTTGCTTTCCCGAAGCATCAGCTCCTTCACCGCATCACATACTTTCTTGCCTTCAAATAAGATTGCATTGACCTGCTCGACGATCGGCATCTCTATCTGGTATTTTCTGCCAAGAGCAATCGCCGCCTTGGCGGAATATACGCCTTCCACTACCATCTTCACCTCGTCCATGGCCTCTTCCATCGTCTTTCCCTGTCCGATCAGGATGCCTGCGCGGCGGTTTCTGGAATGCATGCTGGCGCAGGTAACGATCAGNNGGCCGGATAGTCCCGCAAAGGTTTCCAGCTGTCCTCCCATCGCCATGCCCAGACGGCTGATCTCCGTGATTCCTCTTGTAATCAGTGCCGCTTTCGTATTATCCCCATATCCAAGTCCATCCGCCATACCTGCGGCGAGGGCAACGACATTCTTTAAAGCAGCTCCCAGTTCAATGCCGATCACATCCGGTGAGATATANNGCATATAAGCCCGGAACACATCGCACTTGAAGATATCCTGCACAAATTCCGCAGTTGCTTTCCTTTTTGCCCCGACTACTACCGTGGTCGGAAGAAGCTTGCCAACCTCCTCCGCATGGGAAGGACCGCTAAGCACCGCAACGACAGACTGCGGGATCTCTTCCTCTATAATCTGCGACATCGTCATTAAGGTAGCTTCTTCAATCCCCTTGGAAACATTGACGATGATCTGTCCCGGCGCGATCAGTTCTTTCATCTGGTGTGCCGTAGATCTTGTATATACCGAGGGCACCGCAAGCACCACAAGATCCATATCCGCCACAGCTTCCTTCAGCTCCTTCGTAAATCTCATCCGTTCGGAAAGCTTGATTCCCGGCAGTTTATCCTTATGCTCATGTTCCGCCTGCAGCATATCGATCTCACTTCCGATCGCCGACCACATCGTTACCTCATGACCATTATGATCCAATAAGACCGCGATCGCCGTTCCCCAGCTTCCTGCCCCGATTATACCAATCTTCTCCATATTGTTACCCTGCCTTTCCTCTATCATCAATTCTGTTCGCGTTTTTTCTTTCCAAGATATGTCTTTCTTTCTTCACCCTTTAACAGCTTTTTGATATTTTCATGGTGGCGTAAAAATGCCATGACGCTGATAACGAAAGTCACAATATACATCTCCAGAAGCACATTCTCCGGAATCGTTGCAAACACTCCAAGCTTAGCAATTCCGAAGATCAGCATCTCCACAAAAAATCCAGTGCTTAAAACCAGCGACGCCAGCGACACATAATGTGAAACAAAGAAGGTACTGAAAAAGATGATAAACCCTGTCAATGCAAAGATTCCATGAAATCCTAAAATAGTGCCGCCCATGGCAGCAATGCCTTTGCCGCCTTTAAATTTCAGGTAAAACGGATAATTATGCCCCAGAATCACACCCAGACCGGTATATAGCTTAAATAAGTACAACAGCTCCTGATACCCTTCCCCGAACAGAACAGGGATCAGATAATACGCTAAGACCACAGCAGCAAATGCTTTTAAGATATCGCATAAAAATACGATCAGCCCCGCCTTTCTTCCCAGCACCCGCAGGGTATTGGTCGTCCCCGCATTGCCGCTCCCATGCTCCCTGATGTCGATCCCGTTGAGCCTGCCTAATATATAAGATGTCTGGATCAAACCAAACGCGTACCCAATCGCCAGACAAACGATACGGATCCCAATCGTCTGCGCCATACTAATCACCCTGCCCTTTCCATAATCTGCAAAATTTATATATTTTAATTCTATGCCGCCAAAAAACTGTTTTCAGCTGCCGTCATCCCTGCTCTTTCCGCTCACGGATGATGAATTTTAATGGTGTCCCCCGGAATCCAAATGATTCTCTGATCTTATTCTCAATATATCTTGTATAAGAAAAATGCATCAGTTCCTTATCATTGACAAAGATCACAAACGTCGGCGGTTTCACGCTGACCTGTGTGATATAAAATAATTTCAGCCGTTTCCCTTTATCCGGGCTNNTCGCAATGCTACCGCTTCCGTCATGATCTCATTTAAGACGCCGGTCGCCACGCGCATGGAATGATTCTCGATCACCATATCAATCATCTCATACAGCTTCACTAATCTCTGCCCCGTAGCCGCCGATACAAAGATCATCTCCGCATATGGCATAAAGGATAATACCTGCGTGATCTTCTTTTTATACTCATTGATGGTCTTATCATTCTTCTCGACCATGTCCCATTTATTGACCGCGATGATCATTCCCTTTCCGCGTTCATGGGCGATCCCCGCGATCTTGGCATCCTGCTCCGTCACGCCTTCCGCCGCGTCAATCACCAGTATGACGACATCTGCGCGCTCCACGGCGCTGACCGTCCGGACGATCATATATTTTTCCAGTTCTTCCTTGATCTTATTCTTTCGGCGAAGTCCCGCCGTATCAATAAACACGTATTCCCTGCCCTGATACTTTACCTCCGTATCAATGGCATCCCTTGTCGTACCGGCAATATCCGATACGATCACACGGTTTTCTCCAGCAAGCTTATTCAGGATCGAAGATTTGCCGACATTCGGCTTTCCTACGATAGCGACCTTGGGACGGTCATCCTCTTCCTCCTCATCCGAAGGCTCTTCAAAATGGGAGATCACCTCATCCAGCATATCACCAAGCCCCTGCCGCTCTGATGCGGAGATCGGCCATGGTTCCCCGATACCGAGATTGTAAAATTCATAAACATCCGTCATATATTTTTCAAAGCTGTCCACCTTATTCACTGCCAATACAACAGGTCTTCCGGACTTTCTAAGCATATCCGCCACCCTGAAATCCGCATCCACAAGCCCCTGTTTGACATCCGTCATAAACAGGATCACATCCGCTGTATCGATGGCGATCTGCGCCTGTTCACGCATCTGGGACAGGATCACATCCTTACTGTCCGGCTCAATGCCACCGGTATCGATCAGCGTAAAATTGGTATTCAGCCACGTTACATCTGCATACAGCCGATCCCTTGTGATCCCCGGCGTATCTTTTACGATTGCAAGCCTGCTTCCTGCCAGTGCATTAAATAAAGTTGACTTTCCCACGTTTGGTCTGCCCACCACCGCAACGATGGGCTTCCTTTTTTTACTCATATAAAACTCTCTTTGCTTTCTTAATTTATTGTCAAAACATTACTGCCGCATGCCGTTTTTTAAATCATCAGAAGTTCTTCTCACACTGGTCATCCACGATCGTGCCTACAAAGTTCATACCGCTTGATTTTACAATATCTACGGGAACTTGTAAAGCATTTTGCACATCCTCCAGGGTAACATCATCCAAAAAAACTTCTTCGCCGCTTCGAAACATATTCTCCGGAAGAAGCAGACATTCTCCCAGCGGCTTCCCCTTAAGCTGGGCGATCAGATCCTGTCCCGTGATCAGACCGCTCACCGTGATCATTTCCCCAAAAAAGTCATTTCTGATCGGATAGACCGTGAGCCGGATCATCGGAAATGCCTCCATGATCTCCCTGCAAAGCATACAGATCGTTTCATAAGCCAGGATCCCTGTAGCAATGGAGAGATCCCTTGTCGGCCGCATGATCCGCATCCTTGCCAAATTGAAGATCGCTTCTCTGGTCTCGTTGATCATCAGCCGCAGCATCCCGACGCCGTTTTCCAGCTGAAGATATCCGTCATACCGTTCTTCTTCCGGCAGCTCCCTCTCTGCAAGGATATACCACTCGTCACTGGCATGTACAAAGTGAAGCTCGCTGACTGCCAGCGCTTTCTTCTGATACTCCTCGATCAGATCGATCACCTCACAGGCATCCTCTTTTGTGAACGGCTCCAGCGGGTAAAGCCCCTCTCTGTACTTTGATAATCCCACCGGCACCACCGAAACGCTCTCCAAAACCGGAAGATAGGAGATCAGCCTGTCCAGACTATAGCGGAGTTCTTCCCCGTCATTGATCCCCTTACATAGAACGATCTGCCCATTCATAGTGATCCCCGTCTCATAGAGTCTCTCCACCTTTTTCAGGGCATCTCCCGCGAATCTGTTATTTAACATTTTACATCGAAGTTCGGGATTCATCGTCTGAAAAGAAATATTGATCGGCTCCAGATGGTATCGGATCATTCGTTCTATATCATGGTCATCAAGGTTTGTCAGCGTCACATAATTGCCCTGAAGAAAGGATAATCTGGTGTCATCATCCTTAAAATAAAGCGTCTCCCTCATCCCCGGAGGCATCTGATCAATAAAACAGAAGATGCATTTATTATGGCAGGAATGATACTCATCCATCAGTCCGTTTTCAAATACGATCCCCAGATCCTCATGTTCTTCCTTCTCGATTTCCAACAGCCATTCCTCGCCATCCGGCTTTCTGACCAGCACCTCAAGATATTCCTCCATGCAAAGATACTGATAATCAAAGATATCCTCGATCCTCTGACCGGAGATTTCCAAAAGCTCATCCCCTGCCCCGATTCCAAGCTCCTCTGCTATGCTGCCCGGCGCTGCCGACCTGATCATATGATGATTTTCTTTCATAACTGCTCCATTTAAATAATCTATTAAAAAAGCCATCTCTTTTGTCAAATGCCTGCAAGCAGGCTTCCAGCGACATATGATTGCACTTACTTACGCACTGCCCATTACTTCCGCGTATATTTTATCATAAGCAAACATACAACACAAGTTAATAATCACCGGCATCGGCGTAAAACCTTTTTATAAAATAATTGCAAAATGCTTTCTTTGTAGTATAATTTTATATAGCAAATATATGTATAGCAGAAAATGATAAAGGAAGAATAGCCATGCCGAAGATCGAAGAACTGGAAAAAGCCATGCCGGTGGCGCCCTTAAAACTGATCGCATTAAAGGGGGCTGCCTCGTTAGGGGAGCGCATCAATCAGCACTTGATTTCCTATCGGAAGCACATCAATAATACTTTTAAAAATGACCCTGCATTTCAAGGCTATGTAGCGGACAACTATCTGTTAAAGGCTGACTGCCCGCGTTTTGGCAGCGGTGAATCCAAGGGTGTCCTGTATGAATCCGTCCGCGGAACAGACCTGTACATAATAGTGGATGTTACAAACTATTCCATTACCTACTCTATGGGACAGTTTGAAAATCATATGTCGCCGGACGACCATTATCAGGATTTAAAGCGTATCATTGCCGCCTGCAACGGCAAGGCGCACCGCATTAATGTCATTATGCCGTTTCTCTATGAAGGAAGACAGCACAAAAGAACAGCCAGAGAATCCTTAGACTGCGCCTATGCATTAAAAGAGTTAGGGGAGATGGGCGTTTCCAACTTCATTACCTTTGATGCGCACGATCCCAGAGTGCAGAATGCAACGCCGCTTTACGGATTTGACAATTTCTCACCCAATTACCAGCTGACAAAGATGCTGCTGCATCAGGTACATGACCTGATCATTGACAAGGACAATACCGTCGTTATTTCACCGGACGAGGGCGCTCTCGATCGTGCCGTATATTTTTCCACCGTCCTCGGTGTGAATACCAGCATGTTCTATAAACGCCGTGATTATTCCGTGATCGTCGATGGCAAAAATCCGATCGTTGCACATGAATTTCTTGGAGAAAAGATCGACAGCATGGACGTGATCATCATTGATGATATCATTTCTTCCGGTGAAAGTATGCTGGATACCTCCAAGCAATTAAAAGAAATGAATGCCAGACGTGTTTTCCTATGCGTTACCTTCGGTCTGTTTACCAATGGCATGGAGGCATTTGACAAAGCATATGAAAAGGGTTACTTTGACTATGTCATCACCACAAATCTCACCTATCTGCCGCCGGAAGTGACCAGCCGGTCTTATGTCCTGGTAGCAGATATGAGTAAATTCATGGCGTCTATCATTGACTTCTCCAATCATGACATCTCCTTTGCGAAGGTGCTGACGCCGACTGAGAAGCTCAATAAAATCGTTGGCGATTACAACAGACGGGTATTTAATGATGAGGAATAATCTAAAAGGCAGAAACCATAAAGCTTCTGCCTTTTTCATTTCACGATTTTGAAAGCCTGTATTACAAACATCTTCCTGTTTATTCTAAACTGTAAATTTCATAAATGACTTCTTGCCTTTCTTGATGATAAACTCATCCTGAAAGGCATCTTTTTCATATACAGCCTTAATATCCGTCACCTTTTCATCATTGACGGATACGCCTCCCTGTTCTACATTACGCCTTGCATCGGATCTTGTAGTACAGAGTCCCGCCTTGATCAGCATCGACAGGATATCAATGCTGCCATCCTGAAAATCTTCTTCTGCCAGAACGGTCGTGGGCATATTCTCCTTGCTTCCGCCCCCTGCAAATAACGCATGGCTTGCGTCCCTTGCCTTGTCAGCTTCTTCTTTGCCATGCACCAAATTTGTCAATTCCCATGCAAGGATCTCTTTTGCGTCATTTAACTGGCTGCCCTCCCAGCTTTCCATCTTCTTGATCTCATCAAGGGGCAGGAAGGTCAGCATCTTGATACATTTCAGGACATCCGCATCCGCAACATTTCTCCAGTACTGGAAAAATTCAAACGGCGTCGTCTTCTCCGGATCCAGCCATACAGCGCCCTTTTCCGTCTTGCCCATCTTCTTTCCCTCGGAATTCAGCAGAAGGGTGATCGTCATGGCATATGCATCCTTGCCCAGCTTTCTTCTGATCAGCTCCGTACCGCCAAG
>DLOQ01000067.1:37726-37949 GCA_002479655.1 Lachnospiraceae bacterium UBA7480 | reverse complement strand
GCCTGCTGTACCGGCAGTTCTCGTTCCCGGCTGTACTGCGCCCTGAAATGCCGGACGACCGGAACTCCTTCTTCTGCCATCATAACCATCGTCATAATCGTCTTCCTCGTCCTCTTCCTCCTCTTCTTCCTCATAATCCTCTTCTTCGCTGGAGAATTTTCTAAAGATAGAGTTTTTTTGTACTCTGGGTCCTTCCTCTTCTTCATCATCATAATCATCATCG
>DLOQ01000067.1:33398-37645 GCA_002479655.1 Lachnospiraceae bacterium UBA7480 | reverse complement strand
TGGAAGATACGGTTGCCGTACCGGCCATAAAATCCCTGTAACGGACACATTCTTTATTGACATTGTCAATCATATACCAGTCCGTCTCACCCGTTGGCGTTGCCGCATAAAATATAAAATACTGCCGATCCTCATCTGACCATGCCGGGAACTGTACGCCATTAAGCTCAAGAGTCAATTGATAGAAGCCCGCCGCCTGCGCACTCGGTTCCGTTCCACTATTCATAAACTGCAGAGTATCAAACAATTTCGTACCGGAAGCTGCTCCTGCCCCTCCCTCCGGAGCCGGCGTTCCTCCTTCCGGTGCGGTTTCCCCGCCTTCGCCTTCTCCCGCAGGATCCTCAGGTTCTGCCGGAGTCTCGTTTTCCGGGATCCTTACCAGATCCTCTCTGATATAACCTGTCTTTGTCTCCCCATTGATAACGCACTCTACCTGATACCAGTTATGCCCCCCTGCGCTTACCACACTGATGACCGTCAATGCTGCGCCGCCGTTCAACTTTCCTACCGGCTCACTGTCTGTACTTGCCTGAGAGCGGATATTTACACCCTGCTTACCATCCACGATATAAATCGTCGTTCCCGGTTCTGCAGTTGCCCATACGGTGATCCCCATCGCCATAGCCAATATAAATGCACATAAAATTGCGATCCACCTGCTGATTCTTCTTACTGTTCTTTGATCCATTTCCATTTTTGTAATTTTACTCCTTTCTCTTCCTACAGCCTCTGATTTATGAGGTTTTATCTGCCTCCATGATCGCGCTTCCGATGTCATGGCGCATGTATTTATTGTCAAATGCCACCCATTCCGTCGCAAGATAAGCATTCTTTCGTGCTTCTAAAAGATCTTTGCCTAACGCCGTGATGCCGAGCACTCTGCCGCCGTTGGTATAATACCTTCCATCCTCCGCCTTCGTCCCGGCATGAAAACAATAATAGCCTTCTTTTCCTTCAAACCGTTCCAGCCCTGTGATCTCCAGACCCTTTTCATATTTTTCGGGATAACCGTCTGATGCCAGGACCACGCATACCGCGGCATTGTCCTCAAACTGCAGATCAACCTGATCCAGCGTCCCGTCAATACAGGCTTCCATGACATCTATGATATCATTCTTCATCCTCGGAAGTACCACCTGCGCCTCCGGATCCCCAAATCTCGCATTGTACTCCAGCACTTTAGGTCCGTCCTCCGTCAGCATCAGGCCAAAGAAGATCACTCCCTGAAACTTTCTGCCCTCCTCCGCCATGGCATCTACTGTCGGCTGATAAATCCGTTCCTGACAAAATGCATCAATCTCTTTGGTATAGAACGGACTCGGTGAAAAGGTTCCCATACCGCCGGTATTCAATCCCTGATCGCCATCCCGCGCACGCTTATGATCCTGCGCGCTGGTCATGGTCTTTATCGTTTTACCATCCACAAAGGATAATACGGAAACTTCCCTGCCGGTCATAAATTCCTCGATGACCATCTTATTCCCTGCAGTTCCAAACTGCTTATCCATCATGATCTTCCGGACGCCGTCCATCGCTTCCTCTCTTGTCTTGCAGATCAATACACCCTTGCCAAGCGCAAGACCGTCTGCTTTTAAAACTACCGGAAGCTTTGCCGTCTCAAGGTATTTCATAGCCTTCTTGGGATCATCAAAGTTTTCATACGCCGCCGTAGGGATATGATATTTCTTCATCAGATCTTTACTGAATGCCTTGCTTCCTTCCAAGACTGCCGCATTCTTCCGCGGTCCGAAAGCCCGTATCCCCGCCTTCTCCATCTCGTCAACCAATCCGCCTGCCAACGGATCGTCCGGCGCTACAATCACCAGATCGATCTTTTTTTCTTTTGCAAAAGCAACCTGCTTCTCAAATTCCATCACCCCGATCGGAACGCACTCTGCAAGCTGTGCAATACCCGCATTGCCGGGGGCGCAGTAAATCTTTTCAACTCTTTTGCTTTTCTTCACTGACATCGCGATCGCATGCTCTCTGCCACCGCCTCCAATGATCAGCACTTTCATCTGTCTCCTCCCATCCCTATTCCTATTTTAATCACTGCATCATGTTTCAGTACATTTGTTTTACTCAGCACAATTCTTCTTCCTGCAGTTCCCCGCATGCGATCATATCGATCGCCTTAGGCAGGATGACCCATTCCGCTTCTTCCATCACTCTCTGCTGCAGGATCTTAGGCGTATCGCCCTTCTTTACCGCAACCGCCTTCTGCAAGATGATCGGACCGGTATCCGTCCCTTCATCCACATAATGCACCGTGGCGCCGGTGATCTTTACACCGCGTTCCAGCGCCGCCTCATGAACCTTCAGTCCATAATACCCAGTCCCACAAAACGCGGGGATCAAAGACGGATGGATATTAATGATCCGTCCACGGTATTTTCTGATCACCTCTGCCGGAATCACAACCAAAAATCCCGCAAGCACGATCAAATCAGGCGAAGCCTTCTCCAATTCCTTCAAAAACGCTTCATGAAACGCCGCACGGCTTTCATATTCTTTCGGAGAAATGCAGATGCCCTCTATCCCATGCTCCTTTGCCCTGGTCAGCGCATAAGCGCCCGGATTGTTGCTGATCACGCGGACGATCTTTGCATTGCGGATCTCTCCATGCTCTATACCGTCAATGATCGCCTGAAGATTCGTTCCGCCGCCCGATACGCATACCACTACCTTTAACATACCGTTACCCCTTTATCGCCGCTTACGATCTCGCCCAGAACAAATGCATACTCGTCCGCTTTGCCGATTGCCTCTATCGTCTTATCCACGTCTTCCTGTCTGACCGTCAGCACCATGCCAACGCCCATGTTATAAGTATTATACATGATACGCTCATCAATACAACCAAGTGACTGAAGCATCTTAAAGATGACCGGCACCTCATAGCTGTTCTTCTGCACTCTGGCATGTACCCCGTCAGGAAGCATCCGCGGGATATTCTCATAAAATCCGCCGCCGGTGATATGGCTGCATCCCTTGATCGTAACGCCTGCCTGTTTTACTTCCTTCAGCGCCTTCACATAGATCTTGGTAGGCGTCAGCAGCGCCTCTCCCAGCGTAGTCCCCAACTCTGCATTATGCCGGTGGAGCGCTTCCTCGCTCATTGAAAATACTCTCCTGACAAGTGAAAATCCATTGCTATGTATTCCGGAAGACCCAATACCAATTAATGCATCACCGGGCTGAATTAATGCACCTGTGATCAAATCTTTTTCATCTACAATTCCCACGGAAAACCCGGCAAGATCATATTCATCCTCCGGATAAAATCCCGGCATCTCCGCCGTCTCACCGCCGATCAATGCCGCTCCCGCCTGCTTACATCCTTCCGCCACGCCTTTTACGATCAACGCGATCTTCTCCGGATAATTCTTACCGCAGGCTATATAATCCAGAAAGAATAACGGCTCCCCGCCCGCGCAGGCAATATCGTTGACGCACATCGCCACACAGTCAATACCTACCGTATCATGCTTATCCATTAAAAAGGCAAGCTTTAGTTTTGTTCCGACGCCATCCGTCCCGGAAACAAGCGTCGGCTTTTCCATATCCTTGATCCCGGATAAGGAAAACGCCCCAGAAAAACCGCCGAGCCCGCCCAGGATCTCCGGCCGCGCTGTTTCCTTTACGTATTTTTTCATCAGCTCCACTGATCTGTAGCCCGCCTCGATATCCACTCCGGCTTTTTTGTAATCCATATTCTGCCTCCTCGTAATAAAGCTTTTAGTTATAATTTCTATATCCCGTTTCGCTGAGTTTTTTGTCTTTCCTCTTTACTTTTTCTTCGAGTCTCTTAGAATAAGCCTTCAATTTTTCCAACAGCTTCGAATCCGACATTGCCAGCATCTTTGCCGCCAGCAGCCCCGCATTGGTCCCTCCGCCGATCGCCCCCGTTGCTACCGGAACCCCGGAGGGCATCTGTACGATCGAGTACAGGGAATCCCTACCGCCCAATGAAGCCGTATGCATCGGAATACCGATGACCGGCATCGGAAAGAGTGCCGCGCACATTCCCGGCANNTATATCCTCTCTCTTCCGCCGTAGATGCATATTCAAAGAACTCCCGCGGCTCTCTGTGCGCAGAGATGATCCGCATCTCAAAGCTGATCTCCAGCTCGTCCAGAACCTCCGCCGCTTTTTTCATGACAGGCATATCCGAATCACTGCCCATTACAATCCCCACCTGTGCCATATCAATAACCTCCACTTTATTTTTCTGTGTGAAACTTAG
>DLOQ01000067.1:22638-33389 GCA_002479655.1 Lachnospiraceae bacterium UBA7480 | reverse complement strand
GGCATGAGCAATTAGAAGTGCTTTTCACACTAATGCTTCATTCAGCGCTTCACAGCCGGGCAGGACAAATCTTCCGTTCTCAATGATCTTTATCCTGCTGCCGTCTTCCTTTACCGCTTCCAGCACGCCCAGTTCATCATAAGGGAGCGTGATATCCGTATGGCAGTGAAAATATGCCTTGCTGTCATCTTCTTTCCGAAGGATCGAAATCTCATTATCCCTTGCAATGATTTCTTTTCCGTCCGGGTTAAATACCTGAATATCCTCCGAATGGGAATAACAGGTGTCTCCGACTGCAAAATGCGGTCCCGTCTTCTCGGCGATCAGGATCGGCAGTCTGCCTGCGATATCATATTTCCTTGCCGCCGTATAAGCGGTTGTATTCGTTCCGATCGCAAACTCTCCCAAGGGCAGCGTATCATAATGGAACAATACATTATCACGGATATACTTTTCATTTTCCACCTTGCCAGCAAAATTGCCGCAGGAATAGCTGACCACCATGCCGTCCTCAAAGACAAGCTCAAGATCCCGATATTCCAATTCACGCAGATATACCCTGCTGACATGAAGAGTGCCGTTTGTGCCTTTCAGCTTCGGTGAGGTAAATACCTCTCCCACCGGTATATTAACATCTGCCACGCAGTTTTCAAATTTCGTCTCATGAGCGGCATCCTTTAATTCTGCCAGAGCCACCGTCATCTCCGTCCGATTGATTCCACATCCGGCAATATGGACTTCCTTTGCCTGATCGAGCGCATCAATCATCGTCTGCTGGATGTTTTGGTAAGTCTGATAATCAAGGGTATTAATCCTGACCGTTTCCTCAAAAATCTCTTCAAACTGTTCACCGATCTCCGGTATGGGAAACGCTATGATCGTAAAGCTGCGTTCCTCGCCTTTGATATACTGATTCGTGATTCTGCCGGATCGTGCGCGATACTTCACCAAAAGCTTCTGCTGTTCCTCCGATAAGACATTCGCCTCAGGCTTTACGATAGGAGTAAACGGCTTTTCACCAAATCCCTCTATCACCGCAGGACCGGCATGGACATACGCCTGCTTTTTATATTCTTCAAATGCCGCCTGCAGACATTCGAGCTGCCTTGTCACAAGCTGTCCGTCCAAAAACAGCGCCTCGTCCTCTTTATGGTCATAATCATACTGCTGATTCGGATTGGCCCCATAATAACCGACCTTATTTGTTCCCTGTCTTCTGAATACGCTGCTGCCTGCGCGATAGATGACCGGCTCTAAACCCATCAGCTGAAATTGATATACCGCCTGCCTCACCACCCGCTCAAATCCAAGTGGATAGCGGATGTTTACCGTCTTTTTCCGACTCAGATCCTTTCCGGTATTGACAAACCCCATCCGGTATCCTTCCGTAAAGGTATCCGCGATCAAGTCTATCGTCTCCTGCGAAAGACTGTTGATATACGAAGCGAGCCGGATCTCATTATCCGTAATATACTCTCCATAACGATAAAGATACTCCGGCTGATCCAGATCTGCCTGCAGGAGGATCTGCAAAGCAAAATCCAGCCTTTCATCTACCATCTCGGCAACCCTCTGCTCCGCTTCCACATCGGAATAATCGCTGGCATACCAGTACAGAATATCGTGTACCGCATCGACGGACGGCTCCCCGCCCTCCTCAAATGCAGCCGCCACGCAGGAATATAATTCCAGAAACAGCTCCATCCGGATAACAAGCTCCTGCATATTCCGTTCAAATACATAGGGAATCGCGCTTCGAAACTCTGCCGTATAAGCAGATAACAGCTTTCCCATGTCAGAACCGAAGCAGCCCGCAGCAAACGCGGGATTAGCATAACTTCTTTCATATTGCTCCGGAAGGATATCTTCATATAACTGCCGGTTCCAACATTTCAATCGTTCTGCCGGAACCTTTTCCATCCCTTCCTTCGCTTCCTTCCGGATATCGCAAAGCAGACAGAAGATCTTCCCCTGCGCTGCCATATAATCGCTCCATCCCTGTGGCAGGAGCGCTGACTCTGTTTTTTCCAATGATGTCCCGGTATCCTTTGCGGTCCATTCCCGGTAAAGCTCCCGGATTCTGTCTTCTGCAAGTGAAAGCCTTTCCCAAAGCATCGTTTCACTCATCTATATCTTAACCAAGCCTTTCCTAAATCTAATAACTATGCCTTTCCATAACCTGCGAATGCAGATATTATATCCCCGCGCATAAGATATATATGCCGGCAAACAGCGCAGCTGTATTCAAAAGCAGTCCCAATATCGGAAAAAATCGATAGCGGTCTTTTTCCGTATTGGCAGCCAGACCTGTGATCTCTCCGGCAAGCGCCATGATAAAAGCAAGCACTGACGCCAGACCATACTGCATCCTCGCCATCCCGCCGCCTTCTGAAGCCATGCCGTCCAGATACGAAAGATAAATTGCAAGGAACATGGAAACCAGCGCGATCATCCCCAGAACTGCCGACATGATGCCCTTTAACGGATGGCTTTTATTTGTAAATTTATAATTGCCAAGTAACGACATCTTCTTTCTCTCCGGAATATCCTGCTCTGCTTAAAACAGAATGTTTCTTCTCTCAGCCAAAAGTCTGGCACCGGCAACGATCATCACCACGCCGCAGGCAACACCCACAATAATGCTGATCACTCCGGTCACAATACCGGCTGTGCCGCCAAGACTCATCGCTTTATATGTCTTTTCCTCCATACCGGCCACCATTCCTTTCCTTCCATATGCCTTTATTATTGTGCTCCATACTGCGCATAATAATCATCAATTGCGCGCTTAACCGTATCATCAATCAGAATCCTGCCGTTACACTCCCTCTGATATAAGTACTCCATCACTTCAGCCATCGTCACGATCGCCGTTACCGGGAATCCATATGTCTCACGGATCTCATCAAAAGCGCTCTTTGTCCCTTTTCCTTTTTCCATACGGTTCAAGGAAACTACCAGCCCCTTGATCTCCACATCCGCCTGCGCCTTGATAATGGGATACGTTTCTTCCACGGACTTACCAGAGGTCGTAACATCCTCGATCATCACCACACGGTCCCCATCCTTTAACGGACTGCCAAGCAGAATCCCGGTATCTCCATGATCCTTCACTTCCTTCCGGTTGGAGCAGTATCTGATCTCCTTCCCATATAACTCGCTGATCGCCATCGTCGCAGCCACACTCAACGGGATTCCTTTATAAGCCGGGCCGAACAACACGTCAAAATCCAGTCCAAACTGATCGTGGATCGCCTTTGCATAATATTCCCCCAGCCTACGCAGCTGGCTTCCTGTTACATAGGCACCCGCATTCATAAAAAACGGAGCTTTCCTCCCGCTTTTTAATGTAAACTCGCCAAATTTGAGCACCTGGCTCTCTACCATGAAATCAATAAATTCTTTCTTATAATCTTCCATATTTTCCGATGACTCCCAGCTTCTATTTAAAGAATGATTGAAGGATGGCAACACCGCCTGACCTGCCAAACATTCCGTTTTAGTTTATCATATTATACGCCCGTTTTCAATTCAGAATTTTTGAAAAAGANNACGCCATTTGCCTAAGCCGTCCTATCAGGCAGCCTCAGCGCCGCCCGCATGCCGGATATCCCCGGCAGTCTTCTTCGCGTTCTTACTACTTTCCGGCAGCATCCAGCGCATTTTTGATATCCGCTCTCATATCCAGAACTGCCTGTCTGGCAGCATCCGCATAATTTTCTTCTCCATAAGCCGCATATGCTTCGNNTGGAAGAGTTGATGATCGCCCCCAGTCCGTCCTCGTTGAAGAAATGAACCAGATCCGCGCCTTTTCCGCCCTGCGCGCCGTAACCCGGCACTAAGATATAAGTCCGCGGCATCAGCTTCCGCAGTATCCTTCCCTGCTCAGGATACGTTGCGCCGACCACCGCGCACACATAACTGTATCCGTCTCCCAGCAGGGCTTCTCCCCAAGCGGCTACCTTTTCTCCTACCAGCTCATAAAGCGGTCTGCCGTCGATCTTCTGATCCTGAAATTCCCCGCTGCTTGGATTGGAGGTCTTCACCAGGATAAAGATGCCCCTCTTCTCCTTCCGGCATACATCAATAAATGGTTTTACCCCGTCGCTTCCCAGATAAGGATTCACCGTTGCAAAATCTTCTTCAAATCCTCTGAAATCCGTTCTGCCGATCGTTACCCTGCCAAGATGTCCTACTGCATATGCTTCCGACGTGGATCCGATATCGCCACGCTTGATATCACCGATAACGACCAATCCTTTTTCCTTGCAATAGCTGATCGTCTTCTGATACGCGATCAGTCCCGGTATGCCAAACTGCTCATACATCGCAATCNNAATCTGAGGCTTTACCGCCGGCACCAGATCCGCCACGGCATCTACGATCCCCTTGTTATACTCCACGACCGCCTGCGCCACGCCTTCCGGATTCTCGCCATACTCCTTATACGCTTTCTCCAAAAGATGCTTCGGGATCAGCTTTAACGTCGGATCCAGTCCCACCACGATCGGCGCGCCGGTCTTTTTTATCTTTGCAATCAATTCATTGATCATACTAATCCCCTTTTAAATATTATGCATTGACCAGCGCCGTCTCCTCAACATATTTCCGTATTGCCGGCGCTCCGACATACTTATAGGTCTGCCCCTTATTAACAAGAACCAGCGTCGGCGCCTGACGCACTTTATATTTGAGCGCAAGCTCCGCATTTTCCTCTGCGTCCATGACGATATAATTCATGCTCCCCAGATACTCTTTTGCCAGTTTACAATTCGGGCAGGTCTTCGTCGTAAAGAGATATCTGATCTCCTCCGGTTCCTCTACGGAGATCACCTCATTCTCCCCATCAATATCGGAAAGCGTCACGATCGCGCTGGACGGCTTCTTTAAGCAGGAATNNCCAATGTCATATTCCTTGCGGTTCGCATATTCCTGAAGTTTTCCGTCGTTCCAGTTCTGTACCGGTCTGTAATATCCAGTGATGCGGCTGTAGATCTCTGTCTTAGCTCCGCAATGCGGACAGCTTTTCACCTCACCCGCAAGATAACCATGCTCTTTGCAGATGGAATAGGTCGGAGACAGGGTATAATAAGGCAGCTTATAATTCTCCGCAATCGTACGCACCAGCTTCGCAGCCGCCTTCCAATCCGGCAGCTTCTCTCCCAGGAAAGCATGGAATACCGTTCCGGACGTATATAAGGTCTGCAGTTCATCCTGAATATCCAGCGCGTCAAAAATATCCGCTGTATAGCCTACCGGCAGATGCGAGGAATTCGTATAATAAGGCACATCGCCTTCATTGCCCGCAGTCTTGATCTTCGGCCATTTCTTTTTATCATGCTTTGCCAGACGGTATGTCGTGCTTTCCGCAGGCGTAGCCTCCAGATTATAGAGATCGCCATACTGTTCCTGATAATCAGACAGGCGCTCCCTCATATGATTCAACACTTCTTTCGTAAATTCCTGTGTCTTTTTAGATGTCATATCCGCCCGTAACCAGTTCGCGTTTAATCCCACCTCGTTCATGCCGATCAGGCCGATCGTGGAAAAATGGTTATCAAAGCTGCCAAGATACCTCTTAGTATAAGGATAAAGCCCCTCATCCAACAGCTTGGAAATCACTCCCCGTTTGATCTTTAAGCTTCTTGCCGCAATATCCATCATACGGTTCAAGCGCTTATAAAAATCATCCTTGCCGGAAGAAAGATAAGCGATCCTCGGCATATTGATCGTAACAACGCCCACGGAACCCGTGCTCTCACCGGAGCCAAAGAATCCGCCGGTCTTCTTCCGAAGCTCCCTAAGATCCAGTCTTAACCTGCAGCACATGGAACGTACATCGCTGGGTTCCATATCGGAATTGATATAATTTGAGAAATACGGCGTACCGTATTTGGATGTCATCTCAAACAACAGACGGTTATTCTCTGTATCAGACCAGTCAAAATCATTGGTGATGGAATAAGTCGGAATCGGATACTGGAAACCTCTGCCATTGGCATCTCCTTCGATCATCGTCTCGATAAAGGCTTTGTTGATCATATCCATCTCAGCCTTGCAGTCCTTATACTTAAAATCCATTTCCTTTCCGCCGACCACTGCCGGAAGCTCCGCCAGATCGTTCGGCACAGTCCAGTCAAGTGTAATATTGGAAAACGGTGCCTGCGTCCCCCAGCGGCTCGGCGTATTCACACCATACACAAATGCCTCAATGCATTTTTTCACTTCCGGATAACTCAGATTATCTACCTTGACAAACGGCGCCAGATACGTATCAAAGGAAGAAAACGCCTGCGCTCCCGCCCATTCATTCTGCATAATGCCTAAAAAGTTAACCATCTGGTTACACAGCACCGACAGATGCGCTGCCGGAGCCGAAGTGATCTTACCTGTGATTCCACCCAGTCCCTCCGTAATCAGCTGCTTTAAAGACCAGCCTGCGCAGTAACCCGTCAGCATAGAAAGATCGTGAATATGGATATCTGCATTCCTATGTGCTTCCGCAATCTCCTCATCATAAATCTCAGACAGCCAGTAGTTTGCTGTTACCGCTCCGGAATTGCTGAGAATCAGTCCGCCTACCGAATATGTCACTGTGGAATTTTCTTTCACACGCCAATCTTCCACTTTTACATAGCTGTTGACTACATCTTTATAATCAAGAATGGTCGATTTCATCGAACGCATCTTTTCTCTCTGCTTACGATACAGGATATATGCTTTCGCTACATCCGTATATCCTGCCTGCTCCAGCACCTTCTCTACGCTGTCCTGCACGTCCTCTACATGGACTGCCCCTTCCTTGATCTTATCCTGAAAATCCGCTGTTACACGTATTGCCAGCAAATCAATGATATCATTATTATATTGCATTTCAACTGCATTGAACGCCTTCATGATCGCATCATTGATCTTTGTTAATGTGAAATCCGCTTTTTCTCCATCCCTCTTGATTACATAGAACATTTATAATTGCTCCCTTCCTCTCATGTCTTTGATCCGCTACAACCGTTATGTTACAGCCGCATCTTTTTCATACAAAGCCGGCCGGCTTTGCTGTCCGCCGCTGCAAGTCTCAATATCTAGTTCACATAATCTGGCGTCCTCGTTTACATAACTAACTTTTTTGCGGGCATGAACCCATTGTATCAAAGACTTTCATAAAAGTCAACCAGCAAACTACAATATATTATGTCGACCCATTTGGCCATATACTACATATTGTATCTTTTTCCATCTGCTGTCATTTCCGAAAAACCGCTTTACCACGCCTTTTTTTATCATTTATCTGTCAAAAAAGAGACTGCGTTCAGCCTCTTTTTGCAAAATATTTTCTACATTTTAAACAAATTATCCCCTATCTTGTTGTCAAAAATGCATATTCTTTTTCCAGCTCCTCGTTTGACGGATAAACTGCCAGATACTCCTGCATACACTGCGCCGCCATATCAAATTCATACATATATTCATAGCAGGCGATCTCATTGAGCTTCAGCGTCTGCAGGCACGTATTGTTCTCCTTGATGGCGATCCCTCTCTGAAACGCCGAAAGCGCTGCCGCATAATTGCCCTGTTCCACATAACAAAGACCCATCTGATTATAAATCTCCGGATTGGGCGACTCGCTGACATAAGCGTCATATACCACGGCCGCATAATCATAAAAGCCCTGCTGCTTATAACACTCTCCAAGCAGCACGATCAGCTTTTCATCCGCTTTTCCCTCCTGGCGCACATGTTCCAGATAATTGCAGGCCTTCTGATACTCTCCATTATAATAAGCAAGGCGTCCCTTGTCATACTCGCTGAATCCCTGACTGTCCGCCAGCAGGATCTGATCCAGATACCCCTGCGCCTGTGCATCATATCCATGCTCCTTCAGACAGTCATAAACATCCAGATAGACGCTGTAATTTTTTTTGTCCATTCCCACAGCCTGATCAAAATCCGATAGCGCGGCATCCACATGCTGCAGATACAGCTTCATGGAGCCCCGAAGGAAATAAGCATTCGTATCCTTCGGGCGCATCTCTATGATCGCGTCATAGATGGATATCGCCGCGTCATATTCATCCATTTTATAATAAGCGATCGCCATATAATAATTGATATCATATTCCAACTCTCCCGGAAACATGCCGGCATAGGAAAGTGCTTTATTAAAAGCGTCTACAGCCGCCTCATAATCTCCCAGCCCCATATAGGCAAGTCCGGCGCCCCTGTAATTTTCTTCCAGATCTTCCTTGGCAAGGATCGCCTGTTCAAAGCTTGCGATCGCAGTTTTGTAATCCTGCTGCATCAAGGATGCCATGCCATTATCCGTCAGCGACGCATCCTTCCCGCCGCATCCGCANNCATTAGAAATGTCATGCCGTTATCCGTCAGCGATGCATCCTTCCTACCGCATCCGCATATGATCGCGCTTGTCAGACATATCCCTATAAAAAATCCCAGTTTTCTCAATTTTTTCTTCCCTTTCTCTGCACCTTTGCCGTGTCCATTACCGCAACGATCAGACTGCGCTCCCCGATATGAAGCTTAGTCCCGCTGCTCCAATCCGTTCCCTTTTGGTAATCCGCTTCCTCTTTATGGGGAAGCGCCGTATTCATCACCACCCGCCAGCAATGACCATCCGGCAGCTCGGGCAGTACGATCTGGTGCGGCTCCCAGTGGGCATTGATGCCGACAAATACCACATCATCCCGTTCGTCATCCGCTGTCCGTCCCGCATACATAATGCCGATCACCCGCGTCTCATCATCACAATAATCATTCCAGGGACTTCCATTATGGAAACTGACATCCGGCAGTCCGCATGCTGCGGCTTTCCCTTCTCCCTTTACCACCGGATGCTCTTTACGAAAACGGATCATATATCTGCAGAATTCAAACATCTCATGATAGCGGTCTTTTCTACTCCAGTCCAGCCATGAGATCTCATTGTCCTGACAGTATGCATTGTTATTGCCAAACTGCGTATTGCAAAATTCATCTCCGCTTAAAAACATGGCGCAGCCCCGGCTCAGCATCAACGCCGCAAATGCATTTTTCCTAAGGCGGGATCTTAAGGACAGCACCAGCTCATCCTCCGTCTCCCCTTCCGCGCCGCAGTTCCAGCTGCGGTTATGGTTTTCTCCGTCGGTACTGTTCCAGCCATTAGCTTCATTGTGCTTTTCATTATACGCATAAAGATCATACAAAGTAAAGCCATCATGACAATTTAAGAAATTGACACTGGCGTTTTCCCTACCGCCGGCAGCATAGATATCCTTCGATCCGGTCATCCTCTGCAGCGCCGCCCAGGCATAGCCGCCGTCTCCCTTTAAGAAGCTCCTCATATCATCCCGGTATCTGCCGTTCCATTCCGCCCAGCGGTTCCAGGAAGGAAAGCTTCCCACCTGATAGAGCCCTCCGGCATCCCATGCCTCTGCAATCAGCTTGACGCCGCCAAGGATCGGATCAAAAGCCAGACTCTGCAGAACAGGCGGCTTGCTCATCGGACTTCCGTCCTCGCTTCTTCCCAGAATGCTTGCCAGATCGAACCGGAAGCCATCTACTCTGTATTCGATGACCCAATAACGCAGGCAGCTTAAGATAAACTGCTGGACGATCGGATGATTGCAGTTGACCACATTACCGCATCCGCTGAAATTATAATATTTTCCATCCGGCGTCAGCATATAATAAACATTATTGTCGATCCCCTTAAACGAAAAGAACGGTCCGTGTTCATTTCCCTCGGCAGTATGATTAAATACAACATCCAGAATCACTTCGATCCCGTGGCTTTTTAACTCCTTGATCACCTGCTTGAGTTCATCACCCTCATGGTTAAATTCCTTAGCAGCCGTATAACCGGTATTCGGCGCNNCTGACCGTATTATATCCCCAATAATTATAAAGCTGTTTGCCGTCTACCACGCGGTTACCATCCAGCTCGTCAAATTCAAAGATCGGCATCAGCTCTATCGCATTGACGCCAAGCTCCAACAGATAGGGGATCTTTTCCTTGATCGCTTCAAATGTGCCCGGATGCTTCACTCCGGACGACGGATGCTTTGTAAAGCCCCGTACATGCATCTCATAGATGATCATATCCTTAAACGCGTGTCCCGGCTGTTTGCAGTCCTCCCAGTCAAATCCGGAATTGACCACTCTGGCTTTATAAACAAAATTTTTCTCTTTCGTTTTTCCCCACACGCTCTGATCCGTTACCGCCTTCGCGTAAGGATCTAAGATGACCTTATCCTTATCGAACAAAAGACCCTTTGACTCATCATACGGACCGTCAAAGCTGTAAGCATATTCAAATTCCGTGATATCCAATCCATATACGATCATGGAGAAGGTATGCCCTACCCGGAANNCGGAAACGGCAGTCTGGCATAAGGCTCCTTCCCTTCCCTGTGATATAACAGCAGCGTACAGGAGGTCGCCCCGATGGAATGTACCGTAAAACAGACGCCTTCATTGATACGCATCGCGCCATTGGTCTGATAGAGACCGGGGCGCACTTGAAAGCCGTTGATCTCTGTAGTAGGCTTCAGGCGCTTTCTCTGGTTCGCTATCGTCTTAAACTCACTCTTANNTCATATACCGGATTTCCTTGCTCTGGTTTAATGCTTTTATTTTATCGAATATTAATAGAAAATGCAAGACACGGGTAAAATAAAAATCTCCGGCAGAACCGAAGATCTCCATAGAAACATCTTTATGTGGAATAGTACAAAAGCTGGGCTAGCTGGATTCGA
>DLOQ01000067.1:0-22439 GCA_002479655.1 Lachnospiraceae bacterium UBA7480 | reverse complement strand
TTGCTCTATCCAGCTGAGCTATGGACACATAATAAACACGCTCTGACACAAGTGCCATTATCTCAAAAAATACGCTCCTTGTCAAGCGGTTTCCTCAAAACATTTTTCCGGCCAATGACTCCTTCATCCTCCGTTTTNNACCTCATCCGCCTGCAGACCCTTTCCTTCTGTACTGCTGGCGATGCCATAAGCCACAGTAACCGGAATCGGAAGCTGCTGCTCCTGATCCACACGGGCAATGGTATCCTTTAAGCGGGCTTCCATCTGCCTGATTGCGGCTGCGGACGAGTACTCTACTACAGCAACAAATTCATCACCGCCATATCTGCCGCAAAAGCCTTCCTCCCCAAAAACTTTCTTGATGATCTGCGCAACTGCCAAAATCAGCCTGTCGCCTATATCATGACCATATTTGTCATTTGCAATTTTTAAATTATTCATGTCAAAAAAGAAAACCGTATAGTCCTTTTTCTCTTTCAGCTCCTCAAAATAATCCAGACATCTGCGGCGGTTCGCGATCCCGGTCATGCCATCCAAGTACGCCATCTGTTCTAACTGCTGTTTCTCCTTCACACTGACCACATGCTCTAAAACGTGCAGGACATAGCTGATCAACATAACAACCAGAAAGACATAAAGCCCCAGCGAAGTAATAGACTCAGTATTCATGTCTATATTGAACATCCCGTTTTTTTCCACATAAAACAGCAGCATGTCAGACAAAGTAAAAAATATGTATAAGATAACGCCAAACCGGATGAGCAGCCGTTTATTATCGCCCCGGCAGCGCACAAGTATGAACTCCGCCAAAATGGCAGCCGCTACTATCGCAATCAGCACATGCANNATAAACTCTAGCAAGATGACAACCGCTATTATCGCAATCAGCACATGCACTACCTTTAAAAATCTGCAATAATGGTATTGCTCTGTGGTGAAATTCAGCACCGTAGTCACCCCAAAAACCGCAATCAGCGCACCCGCCAAAATCTTCATCGTCTTCTGAAACAGCTTATTCGGCTCCACATAGCACAAAAACATGCAAAACGGCGCAGGCGCAAAGAAAATCCCTACATACTCCGCCAGTCCGCAGAAGGTGACATTATTGGAAATAACATAGAACATCCTTTCATAGCCCATCTGCCACATCATCAGCCCAACGCAAAAGCTCGACAGATACAAGCCCTGCATCCGGATTTCACCGCCCCGCCCCCAGCAGAGCAAAACAAAAAACATGCCGGCAAATACCACCAGCACTGACATGGACAAAAGATAGGATACGGCATTGTCTCCCAGCAAAAACTGTATCTTATTTTTTGCCTCACAGACCATGACTGTATTCAGCTTGGTAAAGTCGGTATAGTCCACAACCGTACATTCCAGAATGAGCGCATCTCCCCAAGCCTCATCCGGCACATCCGCGCAGACCAGAACATTGCCTATGGCACGTCCTTTCTCACTCTCATGATTCCCATAGCTGTAGAGAACCTCACCCTGATAAGACAGCTCCACCGCACACTGATAGACGCTGCAAAACAAAACCGCATTGGATATTTTCTTTTCTACCGGCAGCGGAATCGTCAATATAATCCTGTCACCTTTTGCCGATGTCTCAAAATAATTGCTGTCATAGTGTTCCACTGATCCATCTGCCCGCTCCGCCTCTGTTGACACATAGGAGTCCAAAACAAAGCCTTCCCCTCTGTCGCTTTCCGTCAGCTTGGAAACAACCATGGAAAAGATGATCAAAAGCAGAATCAGCATCCCGACCAATTCAAATACATATTTTCTTGTCATTACAAATCCACACTGCCCGTAATCTTACCGCCATTTGCGACATAATATGCTTTACCGTCCTCAGGCTTAACATACAGATCGATACTCTTTAAGGCATCCTTATTCCCTTTTTTATAATCCTTTACCGCCTTATCCATTACTTTGTCCATATCGTACTGGCTGGCGTTCACTTCCAGATATACCGACTTTTTCTCTGCCATATCAATAACCATACCTTTCCGTAACCTGCTGACTTTAATGCACTTTAGTGCTNNTAACCATACCTTTCCGTAACCCGCAAACTTTCATGCACTTTAGCGCTATGTCGCAGGCACAATATAACTCCCCATTATTGTAAGGGAAGAAACTTCCACTGTCAACCATTTCTATTCTTGGTTTCCGCATCTTCACCCAGTCCTTGCTCTAATTCCTCTATTGTAGGCAATGTACCTTTAAAATCTTTGGGCATTAACGCATTTAACTCATACTCAGATATTCCTATTGGTTCTGTAGATGTTTCAACTGCATATTTTGCCAATATATTATCTTTCGTTTTACAGATAAGAAGTCCTATTGTTTGCGTATCTCCCTCTCCCTTGAGAGTATGGTTTACTGCCGACACATATGTAGCTGTTTGCGAAATGAATCCCGGTTCAAACTCTACAACCTTTACTTCAACAACCACATAACAATGACGCTTTATATTATAGAACAACATATCTGCATACTGTTCCGTGTTTCCTATCTGCAACCGATATTCCCTTCCCACAAATGCAAATCCCGTTCCAAGTTCCATCAAAAAATTCTGCACATTATCCATAAGTGCGTCTTTTAGCTCTTTTTCATTATATCCTTGTCGAATTACCAAAAAATCAAAATTATATGGATCTTTTGTTATTTCTTGTGCCAAATCACCTGTTTTCCTCGGTAATGTGTATTTGAAATTAGTAATTGCCTGCCCTTGACGCTCATATAAATCCGTATCTAAAAAATTAAGCAAAACAGCTCTCGACCAATTATTTTCTATAACCTTATCAACATAAAAATTAAATTTTTCCAGATTATCATGGCACTTATCAATCAACAATTTAATATGTCCCCACGGAATCATGAAAACTTTATTTGATGCCATTTCAAATTGTTCCTCAACTTGGGGAACAACTTTTTTTCCATTATTATCCATTAATTGTTCCCCAAGTTGGGGAACAATTGTAATATCCTTATAAATGCCATAAAAACGCATCATATAACGTAAATTGGTAGGAGAAAATCCTTTCACATCAGGAAACATATCCGCCATATCCATGCTCATATTGTGAAAAAATTTATTTCCCCACTTACTGTCAGCACGTCTTTCTGTAATATCCTTTCCAACAGACCAATAATACATCAGCATCTCATTATTCACCCGAACAGAAGCCTTAATCTGACTAATTTTATACCTATTTCCGAGTTCCCGTATCCAGTTTCTATATTCCTCATCAAGTCGCATTAATTCACTCATAAATTTCACCTTATCATTTAAATCATCTTACGAGTTCAATTTTAAACAAAACAGCGCCTAGATGTTAAACAATTATATAGTTCAGCCATTGCGCCATAATGTAAAATTTCAAATTNNCATCCGCTCCGGCGCCTCAAACCCAAGAAGGTCAATACAGGTCTCCATGATCTTTAGCGCATTCTTAAGCAAAGCGATATAACCCGCCTGCTTTCTCTGATCTTCCTCTGTCAGTATTTTGACCGCATGATAAAAGGAATTGATATCATTCGCTACCTGATAGATGAACGCGCATACCTTATGGGGCGCCCTTTCCCCGCAGGCTTCCTCCAGCATGGCGTTAAATCCTGCCAGCGCCATCATCAGTTCCTTCTCCACCTTAGAAGACGGCTCTATACAGGAAGCCGCGTCGGGATCGCCGCCCGCCTCCCGGTATTTGTTCAGGATCGACTTCATCCTTACCATGGTATAAAGAATATATGGTCCGGTATCTCCTTCAAAGGAAGTAAACCGTTCTACATCAAAAATATAATCTTTTGCTGCCTGATTAGACAGATCTCCGTATTTGACGGCAGCCAGCGCTACCATCGAAGCCGTACTCTCCGCCTCTTCCTCCGGCAGTTCCTTATTCTCCCTGATCTTTTCATACATCTGATCTTTGATCTGCTTCAAAAGGTATTCCAACCGCAGCACTCCGCCGTCCCTGGTCTTAAAAGGTTTTCCGTCGGGGCCGTTCATGGTGCCGAAGCCGATAAACTGCAATGCCGTTTCGTCCCGCACGATCCCCGTTTTTCTTGCGCAGCGGAATACCTGCTCAAAATGCAGTTCCTGCCGCTTATCCACCACATATACGATGGCGTCCGGTTGATAATCCCGTTCTCTTTGGATGATCGTTGCAAGATCCGTCGTCTCATAATTGGCCGCGCCGTCTGATTTTAAGATGATACAGGGCGGCAGTTCCTTTTTATCCGTCTCCTTACGGATATCGACAACAAGCGCGCCGTCGCTAAGATATGCGTGCCCTTCCTCTTTCATCTTTTTGACCATATCCGGTATCAGATCATCCACATCAGATTCCCCATTCCAGAGATCAAAATGAACATCCAGCGTCTCATAATTTCTCTTCAGATCACTGACCGACACCTTCAGGATCTGCTTCCATAAAGCTCTGTAGCCCCGCAGACCGTTCTGCAGCTGCGCCGTCGCCTCCAGCGCCTGTGCCTTATATTCCTCATCAACTTTACATTTTCCGCTGGCATAAGGATAGATCTCCTCCAATTCCGCAATGGTAAACGGCGCTTCCTCAGGATACTCTCCCTCAAAGCTTTCATCAAAATAGCAAAGCTGTGGCTTTCTCGCCTTAAGCTCCGTAATGATCTGTCCCATCGGAAGCCCCCAGTCCCCCAGATGGACATCGCCTATAACTCTATGTCCTGCATAACGGACGATCCGCTTTATGCTTTCACCGATGATCGCCGGACGGAGATGTCCGACATGAAGCGGCTTTGCCACATTCGGTCCGCCATAATCCAATACCATCGTCTGTGGTGTTTGGGGCTTCTCCACACCGTATTTTTCCTGCTGCATCATTTCACTGAAATAATGTAAAACAAAACTCTCACGCAGGGTCAGATTTAAAAATCCGNNCCAAGCTTTCCTGCCACCTCCTCCGCAATGGCAAAGGGCGCTTTCTTATATTGCTTTGCCGCCGCCATCGCTCCGTTGCATTGATATTCACAGAGATCAGGACGGTTGCTTACCGTGACCCTTCCCAGCGCAGGGTCGTATCCCGCCTCCTCAAATGCGCGCCTCATTTCTTCCGATATCCTGTCAATAAATCTTTCCATGCCTATAACCTTACCTTTCTTTTATTCTCCCGCTCTTTTCTGGAATACTCGCAGCCGCAGTAATCCTGCCGGTACAGATGATATTCTCTGGACAGTTCAATGGAGCGTTGATAGCCGTTCTTTTTCTTGAAATCAGACGGCAGAAAGGGAATTCCATATTTCTGTCCCATCCGGTTTCCAATCTCATTAAGCAAATCCGCATTTTTTAACGGACTGATCGTTAATGTTGTAGTAAAGTAATCAAATGAATGATCCGCCGCATAGGAAGCGCTCTTAGATAACCGGAGCGCAAAACATCTCTGACAGCGTTCTCCGCCTTCGGGACATTCTTCCAGACCCTCCGCCGCCTTCAGAAAACATTCTGGTTCATAAGGTCCTTCCAGCAGATGAATATCCCACTGATGTTCCCTATTCATCGTATCAACCAATCGTTTCAGTTCCCCGACCCGCTTATCGTATTCCTCCCGTCTTGTGATATTGGGATTATAATAATAAACCCAGATATCAAAATAAGGAAAAAGATACTCTAAAACATAGCTGCTGCAGGGTGCGCAGCAGCTATGAAGCAGCAGACGTTTTTTTGTCGTCAGTTCTTNNATTTGATAGTTCTGTCTATTTGCCCTGTACTGTTCTTCCATATGCCAGATATCCTTTTATGCCGTTAAACCATTATATTCGCTCTGCAGTAAAGCGCAATATATTCCTCCTCGGAAAGAGGCTTTGAAAAATAGAATCCCTGCACCATACGACAGCCTAAGGCTTTCAATATACTCACCTGTTCTTCTGTCTCAACACCTTCACACAACACTTCCATGTCGAGCCCGCCGGCTAACTCCACGATCTTTTGCAGGATCCATCTGTTGCGTTCCGTCGTTACACTCTCCGCAAAAAATTCACGGTCAATCTTGACTGTATCAAAAGAAACATCCTTCAACATATTTAAGGAAGAGAATCCCGAACCGAAATCATCCATCGCCAACCGCACGCCACACTGTTTCAATTGATTGATGATCTGGATCATACTATTCCTGTCATCCAAAAAGACCGATTCCGTAATCTCCAACTCAATCGCTTCTTCCGGCAGCTTATATTTTTCAATGATCCTCTTAACATTTGTCACATAATCCGCGCTGTGCAAAAGCATCCTGGACTGATTGACTGAAACAGGATATATGGTATTTCCTGCTTCAATCATCTCATGCATCTTCTGACATACCATCTCCAGCATATAAAAATCCAATTTTTCAATAAAGCCGTTATTTTCAAAAATCGGAATAAACTCATCCGGATACAAGATGCTTCCGTCCTCCCTGACCCAACGTACCAGCGCCTCCGCGCCTGCGATGCGGTTAAGGTAGATATCCCATTTAGGCTGCATATAGATTTTGAATTCCCCATTAGCAAGCGCCTTCTGCATATCGGACTCTATCCGGTCAAGCTTACGCATATTCTGTACGATCTTCTCCGAATAATACGCAGTCATCTCACTGTCATCGCCCTTAAGTGTCTTTCTTGCGACATTAGCGCGGTCAATCATCACATCGATATCATGATCATGCTTACGTATCTGATAAACGCCTGTTTTAAAGCGGATAGGATATTTGATTCCGCGCCCTCTGGCATCTTCATTGACATTCTTCGCCAGACGGTCCAGCCGCTGTCCTATTTCCTTATCGTTTTCCAAAATAGCAAGGAACTGATCTGCATCCATTCTGACACAAAGTTCTTTCTCTGAAAAAACTGACGCAAAGTTCGTAATGCAGGATGTCAGAATCTCATCTGCACGAATATGTCCGTATGCTTCGTTGATATACCTGAAATTCAAAATATCAAACCGATAGATCACAAACGGTGTCTCCTTGAATACCGCCATAATATGGGAAGCAAACTCTTTAAAATAATTGATATTTTTCCCCTTCGTCACGGGATCCTCATAGGCAAGCTTTTCAATCGTGATATTAGCGCGCTTGGATGTCGCCCATACATAGACGATGATCGCGATCATCAGCACCACAATGATGATACAGGACAATACACTTCTGAAAAGCAGTGGCTGTACCTTGTCATCCACCAGATTGTCGTTATAACAGCTGATAAAAAACAGGCTGGGAACAGAGCTTAACGGATAGTATGAGATCTGCAGGCTCTGCGCCCTTCTCGTTTTAATAGTTACAAATCCCGCGCTATTCCCCCGGTAAGCATTGGTCAATGCCTGAACAGCTTTTTTGCTGTCTTCCTTTCCGTCGGAATACTCCAGTATGGAGAGGCAAAAATCCTCTGATTCCTCCGGGGTAATGCTCGCGTCACTGCTCCTTGACATGATGATACCGTTTCGATCCGTCAGATAACATTCCCCCATGTCATTTTGATAATTAAATTCACCGCCCTCAAAAATATCATCAATTTTCATTGTCGCCGCAAGATATCCATAAGATCTGTTTTCCAGATTTACAGGAACTACGATCAAAATATGCGGCATCCCGTCACCTGACGATATCGTCACACCGATATAGGTTCCGTCCGCTGTTCTCATATGATCCTGCAGCTCCTTCAGCGGTTCCCCAAGCAGACTGGCAGAATACTCTTTATCGCGATAATACACCCTGCCGTTGTTCCCGACAAATGCCAATGTCTCTAACATGCTGAAATGATCATAATCACTTAATACCCTGTAGATTTCCGTATTAATATAAGATGCCGCGGCGCTGCCCATCACATCGGCCGCAGACTCCACTACTTCAATACCGCTTCTGATCGTAGCATCCAGCTTTTCACCGGAGCTGATATGATGCGCCTGAAAATCCGCCGATATCTCGTCACTATAGGTGGAACGAAGTGTTGAAACCAAAACAATACAAACAGCAAGGCATATGCTCAATATAACCATGCCTATTACCAGTATCTTCATGATCGGCTGCTTCTTTTCTCCAAACCCTTCCCTCATGTATGCTCCCTTTCTTTCTTAATGATTGATCCCGGAAATATCTGTCAATGTCAGTTCCTTTTGCTTTTCCTTTGCTTCCAGACTGGTCAGGAGCGCCTTTGCCGTGTCCAGACTTGTCAGACAGGTAACGCCTGTCTCGATCGCAGTCCGCCGGATCAAAAAACCATCCCTTGACTTATCCCGCCCCTGCGTAGGCGTATCAATCACCAGATCGATCCTGTGTCCTAAGATCAGATCCATTACGGTCGGCGATTCCTGCCGGATCTTATTGACCTTTCTTGCATTGACTCCTGCCTCCCTTAATGCGGCCGCCGTGCTTCTTGTCGCATAGATCGTATATCCCAGCTTCTCAAACCGTCTGCCGATCCCGATCGCCTCGCCTTTATCCGCATCCTTTACTGTGATGATCACCTGTTTATGCTTTGGCAGATCGATACCTGCGCCTATAAATGCTTTATAAAGAGCTTCATTGAACTCCTTTGCAATCCCAAGACATTCGCCGGTAGATTTCATCTCCGGTCCCAAGCTGATCTCCGCGCCTCTGATCTTTTCAAAAGAAAATACCGGCATCTTGATCGCTATATAACCGGCATCTTTCTGCAATCCCGGCTCATAGCCAAGCTCCCTAATCGTTTTCCCAAGGATCACATTAACCGCCAGCTCTACGATCGGAATCCCGGTCACCTTACTGATATAAGGAACGGTTCTGGAAGATCTGGGATTGACCTCGATCACATATACCTCGTCATTCATGGCAATGAACTGAATGTTGATCAGTCCCTTCACATGAAGCGCCCTTGCCAGCCTTGCGGAATACTCCGCGATCGTCTCCTTCACCTGATCGCTTATCGTATGCGCCGGATAGACTGAGATGCTGTCTCCGGAATGTACGCCGGTACGTTCCACATGCTCCATGATGCCGGGGATCAGGATATCGGTTCCGTCACATACGGCATCCACCTCCAGCTCTTTTCCCATCAGATACTTATCTATCAGGATCGGATGCTCCTGCGCATAACGATTGATCACCGCCATAACTNNCATAAACTCCTCGATCTCCTGATCGGAGATCGCGATCTGCATCCCCTGACCGCCAAGCACATAAGAAGGTCTTACCAGCACCGGATACCCCAGTCTGTCCGCAACCGCCTTCGCTTCCTCCGCCGTATATACCGTACCTCCCGCGGCTCTTGGAATCTTCGTCTCTTCCAGGATCTTATCAAATAATTCCCGATCCTCTGCCGCATCGACATCCTCCGCTTTCGTTCCAAGGATCGGCACGCCCATCTCCATCAGGCTCTTTGTCAGCTTGATCGCCGTCTGTCCGCCGAACTGCACCACCGCGCCGTCCGGCTTTTCCAATTCCACGATATTCTCTACATCCTCCGGTGTCAACGGTTCAAAATAAAGTTTATCGGCTATATCAAAATCCGTGCTGACCGTCTCCGGATTGTTATTGACGATGATCGTCTCATAACCCGCTTTGGCAAATGCCCAAGTCGCATGCACCGAGCAATAGTCAAATTCCACGCCCTGACCGATACGGATCGGACCGGACCCCAGTACCAGAACCTTCTTTTTCCTTTCGCCGTCCGCGGCGCTTATGGCTGCTTCATTTTCTCCGTCAAAACAGGAGTAATAATACGGCGTTTCCGCCTCAAACTCCGCGGCACAGGTATCCACCATCTTAAAAGAGGCTTGTATGCCCTGTTCCCTGCGCATCTGCCTGATCTGTGTCTCCGTCCTGCCGGACAGCTTTGCAATCACGCCGTCCGGAAACTCCAGCCGTTTTGCTTCCTTTAAAAGCTCCTCCGTCAAGGACTCTGTCTCCAGCCGGTGTTCCATCTGTGTCAAGATCGCAATCTTATCGATAAACCACAGATCGATCTTTGTCACATCATGGATCGCGATCTGGCTTACACCCTTTCTAAGCGCTTCCGCAATAATATAGATCCTCAGATCGTCTACGGTCTTTAGCCGCTCCAGCAGTTCCTCCTGCGTCATAGAACTAAAATCATAGCTTCTGAGTGATTCCGTATGCTGTTCCAGAGAACGGAGCGCCTTCATCAGCGCGCCTTCAAAATTCGTACAGATGCTCATGACCTCTCCGGTCGCTTTCATCTGTGTCGTCAATGTCCTTCTCGCAGTAAGAAATTTATCAAAGGGCAGCCTTGGAATCTTTACTACACAATAATCCAGCGCCGGCTCAAAGCTGGCATAGGTCTTTTTCGTCACTGCATTTTTGATCTCATCCAGTGTATATCCAAGCGCGATCTTTGCCGCCACCTTCGCGATCGGATAACCGGTCGCCTTGGATGCCAATGCAGAGGAGCGGCTGACTCTGGGATTTACCTCGATCACGCAGTATTCAAAGCTTTCCGGATGAAGCGCAAACTGCACATTGCAGCCTCCCGTGATCTCCAGCGCGCTGATAATATTCAGCGCGGCAGTTCTCAGCATCTGGTATTCCTTATCCCCAAGGGTCTGGGAAGGCGCCACCACAATACTGTCTCCGGTATGCACCCCTACCGGATCAAGATTTTCCATATTGCAGACCGTAATCACATTGCCCGCGCTGTCACGCATCACCTCATACTCGATCTCTTTCCAGCCTGCGATGCAGCGTTCTACCAGAACCTGCCCCACACGGGAAAGCCGAAGGCCATTTTCCAGGANNCCCAGGATCTCTTCCAGCTGCACCTGATCATATGCTATACCGCCGCCGCTGCCGCCCAGCGTATAAGCGGGACGCAGCACCACCGGATAACCGATCGTATTCGTAAACGCAACGCCGTCCTCTATCGACTCCACCACTTTGGAGGGAGCACAGGGTTCCCCGATGGCTTCCATGGTATCCTTAAACGCCTGTCTGTCCTCTGCCTTACGGATCGTCTCAGCAGTCGTTCCAAGCAGCTTTACATGATGGCTGGCAAGAAATCCCGATTCCTCCAGCTCCATCCCCAGATTAAGTCCCGCCTGACCGCCCATGTTCGGCAGGATACTGTCCGGCTTTTCTTTTTCTATCAGCTGCTCCAAAACTTCTATCGTCAGCGGTTCTATATAAACGCGGTCTGCAATGTCACCATCGGTCATGATCGTCGCCGGATTGGAATTGATCAGCACGACCTCAACGCCTTCTTCCCTTAAGGAACGGCATGCCTGCGTCCCTGCATAATCAAACTCCGCCGCCTGACCGATCACGATCGGACCGGAGCCGATGACCAGCACTTTCTTTACGTCCGGATTCTTAGGCATCTTTCACCACCTCCATCATAGAGATAAAACGGTCAAACAGATAGCCGGAATCCTGCGGACCCGGACATGCTTCCGGATGAAACTGCACCGTAAAGATATTCTTTCCCCGATAGGAAAGCCCCTCGTTAGTGCCGTCATTAACATTCACAAATGCCGGCACCGCAATGCTTTGATCCAGATGCTCAACATCCACAACATAACCATGATTCTGGGAGGAAATATATACCCTGCCCGTCTCCAGATCCTTCACCGGATGATTGCCGCCGCGATGACCATATTTCATCTTATAGGTATCCGCCCCTGTTGCCAGAGCCATCAACTGATGTCCCAGACAGATTGCAAAGATCGGCACATCCGCATCGTACAGCTTTCTGATCTCTTTGATCGCTTCCTTACACTCCTTGGGATCGCCCGGTCCATTGCTTAACATGATCCCGTCCGGATGCTCCTTAAGAATCTCCTCCGCTTTGGTGAACGCAGGATAAACAGTCACATCACAGCCTCTTTTCTGTAAGGATCTGATAATATTATTCTTTTCTCCAAAATCCAAAAGAGCCACCCGTTTCCCGGCGCCGTTCAGCTTCCTGATCATGGATGGCGCTTTCCTTCCTTCTGTTTTGTTGATATCGCTTCCGGATACCGGTTCATTTTCCTCCGGATATCTGAGCCCCGCAACCGTATATTTCTTCTGACTGGTGACTCTGTCTACCACTCCCGCCACCTGATATTTCTTCAACTTCATAAGGACATCCTGAAGATCATAAGACTCGTCAACCGTGATCATGCCGTTCATCGTGCCCCTGTCTCTCAGGCGCTTTGTCAATGCTCTGGTATCAATCCCTTCGATCCCTGAAATATCATGCTTCACCAGAAAATCCTGAAGATACATGTCACACCGGAAGTTGCTTGGTTTTCTTGAGATTTCCCTTACAATAAAACCATCCATCCATGGTCTGGCAGATTCAATATCCTCCATACAGATCCCATAGTTGCCGATCAGCGGATAAGTCATGCACACCGCCTGTCCGGCATAGGAAGGATCTGTTAAAACTTCAAGATAACCTGCCATGGATGTGTTGAACACGATCTCACTGATCACCTCTTTACACGCGCCAATGGCTTTCCCCTGAAATACAGTTCCATCCTCCAATATCAAAAATGCTTTCATCCTGCGCCTCCTGTAAGAAGGACCCCCTTTGCATAGTTGGTAAAAGTATATCACAAATTGCCGGATGCTTCAAGAAGCAAACAAATTTTATAGGTAAGCCAAGAAGTACTTGCAATCGCTATAAATACCATATAAAATAACATATTAATAAGGCATGAAAGGACGGACAGCCCATTGCAGAATAAAACATACCTCATTCAAAAAGAAGTTAAAAAAGTCATACAGGGTAAAGATGACGTGATCCGTCTTACGCTCTGTGCTATTTTGGCAGGCGGCCATGTATTGTTGGAGGACATTCCGGGCGTCGGAAAGACGACACTTGCCATGTCCATCGCCAGGGCGCTCTCCCTTTCTTATAAGAGGATGCAGTTTACACCGGATGTCCTGCCCAGCGATCTGATCGGATATAATCTTTATGATAAATCAACGAACGCTTTTCGTTTTCAGGAAGGCTGCGTCTATACCAACCTGTTCCTTGCCGATGAGATCAACCGCACCTCACCCAAGACGCAGTCTGCGCTTTTAGAGGTTATGGAGGAAGGTCAGGCAACCGTAGAAGGCGTTACCAGAACGCTTCCGAAACCGTTCTTTGTCATTGCCACTGAGAACCCCTTTGGTTCTTCCGGTACGCAGCGGCTTCCGGATTCACAGCTTGATCGTTTTATGATCTGTCTTTCCATCGGATATCCTGACTCCGAAAACGCGATCAGTATTTTAAAAGGCAACTCCTCCGCCAATATCGCACAGGTAGAGCAGGTGGTCAATGCCGAAGAACTTTTAGAGATGCAGAATCAGGCGGAGAACTTATTTGTTGACGAATCCCTTTACGACTATATCGTGGAGCTGACCGAAATTACAAGAGATCCTGATTTTTTTGCGCTGGGCTTAAGCCCTCGCGGCAGCATTGCTTTATTAAAAATGTCAAAAGCGCACGCTTATCTGCGTGGCAGGGATTTTCTTCTTCCGGAAGATATCCATGATGTCTTTCACTGCGTAGCTTCCCACCGCGTAAAGCTTTCCGCCAAGTCCAAAGCTTCCGGACAAACCGTGGAAGAAGCGCTTTCAAAAGTCTTAAAGCAGGCAGCAGTCCCCAAGATCAGTTAGCGAGGTCCGATCATGCAGAAAACAAACTATCCTTATCGAATCACCTATGCGCTTATGATCCTGCTTTTCCTGTTGGGAACGGTCTTTTACCGCCAGTCTTTTCTTGCCGTTTTACTGCTTCTGCTCATCATACTGCCCGTGATTTCCATCGCCCTGGCGCATCATGCCTTTGAGCGTTTTGATTTCCTCCTCTCCACTCCCGTAACCACTGTCTCCATACCGGAAAAACCAATCATCATACTTACCGTTAAAAATCCTACCTTTTTTCCCTTCCTGAACTGCGAGCTTTCCTTTCAGTTTCAAAATATGTATTTTCCAAGCAGCCTGAAAAATACGATCGCGCTGCCCTTAGAAGCGCGCAAAACCCAAACGCTGCGTTTTCCTTTCGCTGTCACCCAGCCGGGCATGCTCATGTTTTCCATGGAAGACGTAAAACTAACAGATTTTCTTCACTTTTATACATTTCACAAGAGTCTGACNNAAATAAAAGCCTGCAGATCCCTGTGCTGCCCAAAGAGATGCCGATCTCCTTTGCTCCCGCTGCCATGCACACCGAATCCGAGGACAGCGGATTTTATGATCCAGCCGGAGCGCTTTCCACAGATATCCGGGAAGTCAGGGAATATCTTCCCGGAGACCGGATGCAGGATATGCACTGGAAGCTCAGCGCAAGGATGGACGATCTTCTGGTCAAGCAGTATGAACGATCCCTTGACGATTCCCTGCTGTTTCTTCCGGAATTATATGGAGAGGAGATCGCCGATACCCTGCAGACTCTGTATGCGATATCCATGAAACTGATCCGCCAGAAGGAAGTATTCCGAATCGCCTTATTCCATACGGATGTCATGGAATTTACCCAGGCTGTCATCCATGATCCGGAAGATCTGCTGCAGGCATTTTTGACTCTGTATTATCAAAAGCCGTACGACACGCCGGATCTTGCGATCTCCACCTACCAGACCGTCTTTCCTCTTTACGGCACATTTTATCAGATTCACGGAAGCGCCATTGATTTGACAGAGGCCGCCTGACAGCAGGACGATACTTCAGGCACAGACAGCATTGCACCAGTCATGAAAGGACTGACCTATGAAACAGGATATAACCTTTAAATCATCAACTGAATATTTAAAGCTAAAGAAAAGGGGGTGGATCCTTTTCCTTGTGTGGCTTGCCGTTGTAATCATATTTATCTGCCGCTATGCCGCACACTCCTTCCAATGGGATACCTTGCCTTTGCTTGCGCTGATCTCTTCATCGGGCATCTATCTGCTCTTTTATTATCTGTATCAGAAGAAGCAATGCAGGGATGCCTATGCCATCTCATTCTTTGACAGAAACTCCAGCGTCTCACTGGAAGAAATCCGGACAGACATCCCTGTCAACCGGTTCTTTTTATGTTTTATCAGAGGTGTTTTGATCTTTATGGCTTCCTTTGGAACCATTACAGGGCTGGTTACCGTCTTTCATCTTCCCTTTCACCGGATCGGCGTAACCCTGGGCATCCTGATCGTATCCATGCTGGCTGCTTTCCTGTATTATAATAAGATCACCTTTTATATCGGTTATTTTGCCATGTTTTCGCTGTTTACGCTCTTTGCGTTTTCCCTGTATCCCTATATCAACAGCGGTTTTCAGGGATTTATCAATACGGTTTACCAAGAATACAGTGATTTCTTTTATCTCAGCTCTATACGAGAAGCCAACGAGATGATCTCCAACCGTTACCTGACTATCAGCATCACCATGGTCTTTGTCGGACTGATGATGGCAATTTTGCTAAATATCACCATCTCCGCGCACATGAATCTGATCGAAACATTTTTGCTCACCTTTCTGCCGCTGCAGATCGCACTTTATATCGACCGCCTTCCGGCGCTCCCTTATCTCGCCATGCTTCTTGCAGTATATATAACGGTCGGCATCCTGGGTCTGAGCGGTCATTATCATATGTCCCTAAATATGAAGAAGGAACCTTTTTTTACCCGCAGACTGAAAAAGCAGACAACACAGTATTCCTATCAGTCCAGCAGCCGGGGGATCCTTACGCTTTCCGTCTACAGCATCATCTTTTGCATACTGTTTCTCCTGCTCTGCAACGCCATCTTTTTTCGCGGCTTATCCAGCAAGGGGATCTCAAATCAATTGAAAAACACCACCGATTCCTATGTAAAGATCTTTGTCCAAAGCGGCATATGGGGATTTTTTGACCGATATGATGCTATCGGCGGTCTGAACAGCGGAATGCTCGGCGGCACCGGCAGCGTAAATCCGGATTACCAGACTGACATGGAAGTGACCTATGTCCCATATTCTACAGATACGATATATCTGAAAAGATACATCGGCGTTCATTATAATAACAATTTTTTTGAAGCCGATTATGATCTCCCACAGTCCATCCCCATGAGCGGCTCCCTGGCTGACGGAAATTTTGCCCGCATGGCAGTCCGTATTGTTGATCCTGTTGTGAACATAGCACATTATCCATATGATACGATACATGCCTCTAATGAAAAAATCCCCGGCAGTCTTTCTGAATATTCCTTTATGGACAAACCGGGGAGCACTCTGCCCTTTATGGAATCAGAGGCTTACACGCAAGCTTTTCAATTATGGGACGATACGCTGGCAGATTATGAGAATAACGGAGCACAGGATCATACCGGACAAAACGACTATGATAGCGAATACGAGGTTTTATATGCCCCCTACCAAGCCCTCATAAGCTATCCGCCCAATCCTGCCATCACCGAGGAATATGAGGCAATGGTCTATGAAAACTATCTGGAAGTTCCGGAATATCTGGATAAAGTTATGGAAGATTTCTGCGAGGAAGCCGGATTGAATGATATCCTTCCGGATGCCGGAAACGCCGTCACTTATGAGGAACAGCAGCAACTCCGCCTAAGGATCGCCGGAGCTCTGAAAATGTATTTTGCAAGAGAATTTCCTTACACGATGTCCCCCGGTGCAACTCCGGGAAACCGCGACGCAATAGAATATTTCCTGACGGAACAGCGCCGCGGCTTCTGCGCCCATTTTGCGGCATCCTCCGCGCTGCTTCTCAGGCATATGGGAATTCCTACCCGCTATGTGGAAGGCTACTGTATTCAGTTTGACGATCTGTCGGAAGCGGAAGCAGTCTCCGCCGATATCTCCGGCTGGTACATCGGCGACTGCAGCTTAAGCGAAACAGGTCTTGTTACTGTTAATGTAACAGACGGTTCCTCTCATGCATGGATCGAGATCTATCTGGACGGCTACGGTTGGATTCCTTATGAAATGACACCGCCCGCCTTCGGAGACACCATCGACGAAACCGGCATCATGGCGATTTTTTCCGGGCTGTTTACGCCGGTACAGAGACTTGCCGAAGACGCCAACGCCCTTACGGGAGACGGCGGNNGGCGGTTTTGATTTACCGTCTTTCTCCTTAATATCCTCTGTTGATTTTGTAGCAAAACCCCTGTTGATCCTTCTGGCGGCGTTATCTTTGATCCTTCTGCTTGTGTTCCTGCGCCGTCCGATCCGTCAGCAGTATCTGCTGTCCCGCGCTTTACGGCAGAAAGATTACTCTGCCGCCGTGATCCTATCCTATCAAAAACTCGTCCGCAGGCTTCAGAAAAAACTGCTGATCACGGAGCCGCATCCTGTCATCCGGGATGTGGGAAGCTTCTTAAAACAAAACGCAGCCAATGACGAAAAAGGGACCGGCACAAGCGCTTCCATCGACAGCAGCTTCATCGATGAATGGATCCGCGTGACCGAAACAGCAGCATACAGTCCGAATCCGACGACACGGACGCAATATGAGCAGTACCGCAGCTTCCTCAAAAAATTGAAATTTTAATGTTTATAAGATCTACCCGATACGATAAAACCATCCTTCATATTTTTCTTCGGAGGTGAGGTTCGGGATTTCGATATGATCAAGTGTTAAAGGTTTTTCTCTTACAAACCGGTCAATTATCGGCAGTATTTCATCTATTGCTATTTCTTCCGGAGTAATTATATATACGGTTTTTGTATCCGGATACATCATCAGGCACTCTGCGCCAAACCGTTTTGCAATACCACGGATGTCGTCGAACGCATTCCTTTCTTCCTCATTTAACCATTCCGGATATTTATCATCCTCCATGCGCAGCTTCCCCCTGGCGATATCTTCTTTCCATTCCGACATGGCTTTATCCACTTCACCTGCCGCAAGCCTAACATACGTTTTATCGTAGGTTTCTATAGTCTCCCTGATCATTGCAACCAGTTTTTCCGTACTGTCCATGGCATATGCCCTCCTTATTATCTCCTTTTTTAAAAAATTACCATATTTCGTCCGGATGAAATTCTGCNNATCTTCAGCATCATATTTTTTTGTGTCATTTTTTACTATTACCATTTTGGTTTTGGCTCCATGTAAATATCATTCGGTCACCTCCTCTAAACGATGAGATTTAGAATCCTTAGATTTAATTAGTTTCTCCTCGTATAAAGATACCTTCTTAAGAACATTATTATTTGCAATATATTGTTTCAAAGAAATGAGTGTTTCCATTGCTTCGTCAAACATTTCACTTTGACGAAGCAGGTCAACAAGAATCATTGCTACTTCGAAATCCGGCGTTTTCTTCAAATATTGCTCAAAGTTTTTTATCGCTTTTTCTCTTGCCTTTTCAAACTCTGCAAAACCTTGCTCTTTCATATACCAAAAAGCTAATAAATAATTATACCCTGCCTCTTTCGCATTCCCGTTTTTTACAGACAGATATCCGGCTAACAGTAATTTTCTACATGTGTCATCATATTGTTTACTTTTCAAAATGTTTTGATAATTATCGTCCTTCACTAATACCTTAACATCATCAGGAATAAGTGTATATGGCTCAGCTGTTGCATAACCACAATTCGGACAAAGTATTACCCGTTCATACAATGCAGGATTATGCGGATTTGTGTCTAAATCAATGCATGAATTCTCCACTGTAGAATAGCCTTTCATCATACTGATTTCATATTTTTCACCACAACACATACATGTTATTGTTTTTTTCACAAAACTTGACATAACTGTCACCTCTCAAAATTTAAATTCAGCGTACCTTGCGATTATATATACGCATTTTTTCCCATCCTCCTTTTTATATATTTCGAATTTTTTAAAAACCATCTGACTTTTGTTATCGTCCTTAAAACAGCCGCTCCCTCTGTCCAACTGCTTTAAGAAGCGCTTCCTTCCTCTCCTCTTTTGGAAGCCCCAGCATCCTCTGAAGACAAGAAACTTTTTCATCAATGGCGTAATAGTCAAAGATGATGGATTTGTCCGACTCGTCTACATGAAATACCGGACGGTCATGGGTGATTTCTGCCGCGGGAGGGGTATTTATGATATCCGGATGATTTAACGCCGTCAATGCTTCGGGTTTCATCTTTTTACGGATATCGTTATATAATGTCTCATCCATGATACAGTCCGCATCATCATACAGTCCGTTTTCCAGAAGATATTCCTCCACGGCTGCTTTCGTATGGGCAAGCACTTTGATATAGCGCCCGTTATAAGCCGCATCTGATGCATGGCGCTTAAAAAGCCGTATCTTCTTATCTTCCGCCTTCTTCTGAAATGTTACATAAAACGGATGAAGACTGTTTAAATATTCCATAAGCGGAGCGGGGACTTTGCGTGCATCAATCATACCTTTTTCAGCCGTCACTTCTTCAAGCTCCAGACCCATGATGCTCGTAATCATCTGCTCTGCCGCAGAATACGCATGCGCTTTATAATCGGGGTCTGCCATGCGCGGGATGTCGATCTGCTGCGTCATCGGCGCATGGTAATCACTGTAAAATTCATGCAGAAAATTAGCCGCATCCGCCGGGGAAGCAGCAAGGCAGCCGACGGGAAAATCACCATTAAACGCCGGATTATAGAAAAAGAACACAAAACAGCCTTTTAACGGGTCGATATCGCAGTAAAACAAGCGAAACGTCTCCCGGTAACAGGATGCCGCGAATCCTGCCATTCCCATTGCATCTGCAAGGTTTAAGTTTGGAAAATAAGTACATGGAAGTTTTGTCCCTTCCATATCAATATAAGAAATGAATCTTGAACCTGTTCTGTAATGAAGCATATCCGTATCTCCTTTCTTTAGACAAAGTTTATCTTTACTGTGACCGACTTTTATGGTTTTGACATTAACGATTCTTACCTCATAATAAAATCACCATTGTTCGTCCGGATGAAATTCTGCCATATATTCTTTTCTTTCTTTTATTGTATCTTCAGCATCATATTTTTTTGTGTCATTTTTATACACACCCCCATTGTAAAAATTACAAAACTCTAAGTTTGAGCGTATTACATGGGTATCTAATATACCCATTACGAATCCCATGCCTGTTTCAAATGTTTGCGCGTAAAACAAATAGTCGCTGCAATCGCAAGCATTTCCGTTGTCGTCGTACAAAAGCCAATCAACACGTATAATAGGAATGCTGACGGCATTCATTCTTCTTTCGAGCTCCGCCCAGATCGCGTCGTAGTCCTCGCAGTCTTTGTTTACACCGATCGAGATCAGATACATCATCTTCTTTCCTTCTTTTGTCACCATGTTCATATTAAATTCAATATCATTTTCTTTTTTTAGACAATAAAATTTCATATCCATATTTCCTTTCTTTAGACAAAGTTTATCTTTAATTAGATTACAGCATATACTGATAAAAATTGCAATATTTTTCAAGAGAAAACTCAAACCTCGGACACCAACCGCCCTGTCCGATATACTTTACCCTTATATGTAAAATTATTTTACGGAAAATTTTATTTTCACATCCAAATACAGACGACTTGCCTCGTAATATTTCCAGTTTAGTCATTTCATCTTTATTCATAGTTGTCACCTTATTTTTCAAAAAATCACCATACTTCATTTGGATTATGCCTTGCAATGAAATTTCGTGCTGCTTTAAGCACCTCCTCTGCATCATATCTCTTTACATTGTCCTTATAGGCACCCCCATTGTAAAAATTACAAAAATCTAAATTTGTATGGAGTTCATGGTTTTTCATAACACCGGATACAAATCCCATGCCTGTTTCAAATGTTTGCGCATAAAACAAATATTTGCTTAAATCGCAAGCTTGTTTATTATCATCGTATAAAAGCCAATCAACGCGTATGATAGGTATACTGACCGCACTCATTCTTCTTTCAAGTTCACTCCAAATTGCATCATAATTTTCACAATCTTTATTCACTCCAATAGAAATCAAATACATCATTTTTTTCCATCTTTTGTTACCATATTTGAATTGAATACCATAAGTTTATTTCCTTTCTTTAGACAAAGTTTATTTTTATCCGATTACAGCACGTATCGATAAAAATTGCAGTATTTTTCAAGAGAAAGCGAAAAGATTTACCGCTTAGTATCTCCGGTAAATGCGGATTTTCCTGTAAATGACGCAGTTCTTCACGCGTTAAAGCATCAAAAGGATTTGGTATATTAACATCCCATAACACCTCCTTTAATATGACTCCGGCATCTAAAAGTTTATTTGTCAGTCTTATGTTTTTATCATTGCCCGGTATAAAAAACCAGCCCGCTTTCTTTTAATTTTTCTGCAGTGCTGTCCGGAAACAGCGGCAGATACTTATTGATGCTCTGCTCCGTGATTTTCGCACTATTGATATAAGAAGCGAGACATTCCATTTTCTCCTCGGTCTCCTCGTCCTTATCCCTGAACCACCATTCGGGAGCATCCGTAAGCACTTCAAGGAAGGTAAGGGTATAAGCATTATCCGCCGTGATTCTTGTCCTTCCTTTTTTTAAGATGACATCACACCAGCCTACCTGTACTTTCCTTTTCTCCGCAGTCTCTTTATTGGTGTATATTGTTGGGGTAGAGGCAACCAGTGTGGAAAGTCCCATATAGTTATACATTGCCACTCCGCCATAAAACCCGTACACGTCCGTATCATTCCTGATGTATTTTCTTTCTATGACACGTTTAGTGCTTAAAAAGATTTTCCCCAGAAGGGTATCTATCGGGATATAATAAACATCCTCATTATAATACCTGCTAAGTTTTTCGCATCTGCACAAATCATCAAGCATATCTGTTATCTGTGTACGGGGATATCCGTTAAACTTGATTTCTTCAACTAAAATAGGACGATTTTCCCCAAAGTTTTCCGTAAGATACTTAAAGAAAGCCTCCGTGGTGTTTTTGTTAAGGATTTTTTCTGAAGTTACCATTTCTTCTGCAGCCATATCTGTTTTCCTTTCCATAATTGTCTGAATAAAAATATTATGCTTTTATATGTAAAATAAAAATGGGAAAGTTATTTTTAAAATATATCATCATCATATCTTTTCAGCCTTAAATATTTTTCACGCAAGTACCATGCCTGCTCTGATGAAATTATCTGTTCCACCTCGGCAACATTGATGTCGCTTTGAAGAGTGCAAAAATCGCAGTCCCAGTGGAAATATTCTTCCCCGTTATCCTTTTTCTGCCATGCAGCTTCCATCTGTTCTATGGATTCTTCAAGCCACTGGGGAAGCCCGCACTCTAAATAGCTTTTGTCTTTAGGTAGTCCTGTTTCTTCATCATATTCATTATTATTCATTATATTTTCCCCGCTCTCCCGTGAGTTTTTCCTTTTATTTTTAAAAGCCGTGTTCCCGTTTTATCCGTTCATGGTCCTGTTTAAAATAATCTTCCAGTATATCTTTTAAACGCTGGTTTTCCCGTAAATAATCCAGCTCCTCACGCGTTAAAACTTCAAAGGGATTGGGGATATTATCCTGTTCATACGGGGGATCGGCTTCCAGATG
>DLOQ01000151.1 GCA_002479655.1 Lachnospiraceae bacterium UBA7480 | reverse complement strand
TTGCTATGATATTGATTCTTCCTTATGTGTTCTATATTAAGGATACAAAGGTGAATACGGAGACAGTCAATGTGGAGATCACTACGCTGCAGGCGAGGCTGGATTATCTGGATATGCTTAACAACAGGCGTGGCGATTATGAAAAAGAGACGGAACGTCTGAATGGGGAGAGGGATGATATCATCGCTTCTTTCCCGGCGGGTATTGCGCCTGAGAACTACACCATGTTCTTACTGCAGACAGAGTATTCCTCTAAGCTGGTGCCGTTAGAGGAGACAGAGTACTATACGTTTTCCGCTGCAACGTCAGGGAAGGCGGCGGACGAAGACGGGCAGACCGTGACACAGCTGCAGTATCCGATCCTGTTTGACAACGTAAGCTATGCGCCTAATATGGAGACACCGATTTCTTCCGAGGAGATGGAGACGGATACGGGATATGTTGCCCTGACGAATTCTTCTGCTTTGACATACCGCTGCTATTACGGTGGTGTGAAATATCTGTTAAAGTACCTGATGGATTATAAGGATCCTATGATCTACAGAAGCATCTCGATGCAGTTTGACGCGGAGACAGGAATTATGACCGGCGCCATTCAGCTTGATCAGTATGCTGTTGCAGGGGCTGATAGGGAATTCCCGGATGTTAACTTCATCATCAATGTGGATGGACAGAAAATAGATATGGGTCTTACTGGCAGCATGCGCGGCAACGAGGATGCCCAGGCCGGCATATTCGGCAATCTGGAGCTTGAAGCGGTTGAGGAAGAAGAAGTGGTGCCAGAAGACGGCGGCGCAGAGGCTGCAGAATAAAATAGTATAGTGTAATCTGCCTGGAGCTTTCCTGATAAAGGAAGGCCCTGGGCTTTGTTGAAGGGTATTGTGTGTTAGGGGAGGTGTGATTCCTGATGAAAACTTATGGCTCCGGCTTTAAAGAGGACAATAAGGGCTTATCCTTGATTGAATTATTGGTTGCAATGGCGCTGCTGGCTATTTTGATTGTGCCTATCTTTAATTCTTTCATCGCTTCAGCCAGAATTAATCATAAATCAAGGCAGCTGATGGCGGCCACTGATGTGGCGCAGACGGTTTTTGAGGGATTTTCCGATAAGACATTTGGAACGGTGAAAGACGATATCGACAGCAGGATGGGATCCTTCACGTTAAGCGGCAACCATATCTACGCTACGCTCAGCGGCAATTATTATAATATGCCTGAAAATTATGTCGCGCTGGATGGCAGCCAGCTTACATCCTTGGGATCGCCCAGTGTGAACTGCATTGTGTATGGCAGCGATACGTATGTGGCAAGGGATCTGATCAGCGGCAACAATGCGGACGGTATAACGACAGTGAGCATCAACTCGCTGATCTGCGACGCTGCGAGATCGGATCTGTCCGTGTCTACAAACACCTGTCTGCGGGGCTGGTTTGACGGTATGGGTGAGAATATGGCGGCTTTGGTATATACCGGGGTCGATCAGGACGGATTCCTGTTTGACGTTGTCGTTACGTTCCTGCCGATGGCGGCGACGGATGGCGATAAGTATTTTCCGTACTGTGTGACAATTACGGTATATGATGCTAAGGAAAATCCCGAGATTGAAAGAATGAGCAGTGAACGGTATCAGTTCAGTATGAAGGGCGGTATTTCTAATTAAATGATGAGGAGGCTGGGTATGAAAAAGTTAAACAACAAGGGCGTGGCGCTGGTAACGGTGCTGATCACCATGACGTTTGCCACGATATTGGCGACATCACTGATTTATATGGCGTATATGAATTATGCCATGAAGTCCATGCGCTATAGTTCCACGGATAACTTTTATACGGCGGAATTTGCGCTGGATGACCTGACGATGGCGATGCAGCAGCTTGCGTCGGAGAAAGGCTCTGCAGCAGACGCTGTCGCTGCACTGCTTGGCTCTGCGGAAGGCGTAGGCGCATATACGAACGGCAATAACAAACAACAGTATAATAATGAATGTGTGCGGGCGATGATACAGGTGGCAACCAGGGAAGCGACTATTTCCGTGAATACTGTTTATGAACAGAATGCGAACGGGACGATTTCCTCGAATGTAATTTCCACAGGCAATTCCGTAGAGCTTAAGGGTCTTGAGATTACGTCCATAACGGACAGCGGATATAAGAGTACGATCGTTACGGATCTTAAGATAGTATTTCCGAGCAGCAGTTTAGGTGATTTGGATATCAATGACTTCAGCGTCCTTACGGATTCACCGGTCGTTGTTGAGGCGGGCAACTGTTACTTTACCGGCTGTGTCTTTATCGGAGACGGTACGCCGGGTTCCGTTGCAAACGCGCTGACGATAAAAGGGGGTTCGACTGTCCATATTCTTTCGCCGCGCGGCGTTATTAATGGCAATATCAGCGTGGAGAGCGGAGCGACGCTTGTCATCACAGGCACGGTTTCGGTGGTGGGCAAGATCAATCTTGCAAGTGACGCAACACTGATCTGCACGGACGCTCTTCAAGTGAAGGAGGGCGTTATCGGAGGGCATGTCAGGGGCGCAGACCGTAATGCTATTAAAAATGCGACGATGAATGCCGAAGGTATTCCTGACGCACTGATCGAGCAGCTGATCGTGCCCGTGCAGATGTATTACAGTGGCCACTGGCATGAAGTGACTTTGCAAAATCTTGTTGATGCCTGGACATGGAAAAAAGGAACAGCATATGATGGCAGCACGGAGGTAAATGTATATTTTGGTCTGGAGAATACGACGAACGGTCTTTCACATAATCTGGTGCTATCCCCCAGTCCCGTGACGATCAAGATGGCAATGTCTGATTCTACGATTATAGCGAACGGTGGTATTACCATCGGGCAGGCGGGGAGTGCCAAATCGACGATTATGCAGCGGCTTTCCGATGAGGAGTACGAGCTTGCGAAGAGTTCTTTTTTGGGAATTCTGCAGGAGCAGGGGTACTACGGTCCCGGCAACAATATAAAATTTCCGAGTTCCGGCAAGGCACCGGACGATATTCCGGAGTCTGCGGCTCATGAGAAGGAAGTCGACATTCAGGTAACATCCAATCCGGCATATCATTATACGGTAACTTATAAATGCGGCAGCAATGCTGATTCAAATTATGTTTCTGTCGGCAATTTTATTAACGAGAAATCTTCGAAGATTCTTACGGACATATTTGGCAGCGCGCAGGGAGAAGCAGCGGCCAGCACTTCGATTATTTCCATCTATAACTGGAGCAAGGAATAAGGAAAGAGGGGGATAGGATGAAAGACAGGCGCGATAAGGATAAGATAGTAAGAAGCAACACCGGTTTTACCCTGATGGAGATGCTTGTGAC
>DLOQ01000109.1:1108-3307 GCA_002479655.1 Lachnospiraceae bacterium UBA7480 | reverse complement strand
GGAGACCGTCAGGACAGCAGCCGGGCAGACCGTCAGGAGGAGCAGCACAGGGACAGCAGCGTTATGTACAGCGTCAGGCGGGACAGCAGCGTTATGCGCAGCGGACTAGCGCGCCAAGACGTGATGATGATGACGAATATTAAGATACCAAAGAAGGCAGCTGTGTATTGCAGTTGCCTTTTTGCGAGCCGGACGTCACAAGTTCGCAATGGTTTCCCCAAATTTAATATTTAAAGTGAGGATATTTCTATGGCTTTAGGATTTACACAGAAAGCTAAAAACGCATTGCTTTATGCGGAAAAAACGGCCAGGCAGTTTCAATCGGGATATGTGGGAACGGAGCATCTGCTGTTGGGACTGATCAGGGAGAGAACCGGCGTGGCTGCAATGGTTTTAAAGGAAAATCATGTGGATGAGACCCGTCTGGAGGAGCTGATACAGGAGGCGATTGTTCCACAGGGTAATCTTATGCTGCGCGACAGGAAGGAATATTCGGTCAAGGCTGCAAGGGTGCTGGAAGAAAGCAAGGGCTATGCGCGAAAGACCAATGCCAAGGAAGCCGGCACAGAGCATATATTGATGGCGCTCATAAGGGAGACGGACNNAGGCTTCTGGCAGCGATGGGCATCAATCCGGGCAAAGTATATATGGAGCTGCTTCGACTGATCGGGGATGAGAACCTGATCCGGCAGGAGGAGATGGAGCTGCGTGGAAATAAGAAAAAGAAAAAGGAGCAGACATCGACATTGGATCAGTACAGCCGCGATCTGACCGCGCTTGCGCGGGAAGGGAAACTGGATCCGGTGATCGGCAGAAGGAATGAGATACAGCGTGTGATCCAGATCATCAGCCGCCGTACCAAAAACAATCCTTGCCTGATCGGGGAGCCGGGCGTCGGAAAGACAGCGATCGTAGAGGGACTGGCAAACCGTATCGCAATGGGAGATGTGCCGGATACCATAAAGGGAAAGCGTGTCGTGACACTCGATCTATCCGGTATGGTGGCGGGAAGTAAATACCGGGGTGAGTTTGAGGAGCGGATTAAACGGGTAATGAAGGAAGTCACCACCAACGGAAATATTATCCTGTTTTTGGATGAGATACACACGATCATTGGTGCAGGCGGAGCGGAAGGTGCGATCGACGCATCTAATATCTTAAAGCCATCATTATCAAGAGGTGAGATCCAGATGATCGGGGCAACCACGATATCGGAGTACCGTAAATATTTTGAAAAGGATGCTGCTTTAGAGAGACGTTTTCAACCGGTCACGGTAGAAGAACCGACCATAGAGGAGACGATTACCATACTGAAAGGAATTTATCATAAGTATGAGGAACACCATGGGATCAGGATCCTTCCGGAGGCGCTGGAGGCGGCAGCCAGACTTTCGGAACGTTATATCAATGACAGAAACCTTCCGGATAAGGCGATCGANNATATCACCGACCGTTTCCTTCCGGATAAGGCGATCGACCTGATTGATGAAGCGGCTGCAGCTGCAAGGCTGCGTTCCATGATCCTGCCGCCCAATTTAAAGGAGCTGCAGGAGCAGATCAGGAAAAAGGAAGAACAGATCGAGCGTTCCCTGATGATTGAGGCATTTACGCAGGCAGGAGAGCTGCGGCAGGAACAGGCGCAGCTTAGAAAGAAGATGGAGCGTCTGCAGAAGAGTTATGAGAAAAAAACGCGGGAGACAGCCTGCGTAGTGGATGAGAACGCGATCGCGGAGGTAGTCAGTATCTGGACGAAGATTCCTGTCAAGAGGCTGGCAGAGAAGGAAAGCGAAAGGCTGCTGAAGCTGGAAGGTGCGCTGCATAAAAGAGTGGTCGGACAGGAGGAGGCAGTCAGTGCGGTGGCAAGGGCGATCCGGCGGGGAAGGGTAGGACTGCAGGATCCGAACAGACCGCTGGGCTCATTCCTGTTTTTGGGACCGACAGGCGTCGGGAAGACGGAGCTTTCCAAAGCGCTTGCAGAGGTAGTATTCGGCTCAGAGACGGCACTGATCAGAGTCGATATGTCAGAATATATGGAGAAACACTCTGTATCTCGACTTGTCGGAGCGCCTCCGGGATANNCCGCCGGGATATGTGGGATTTGACGAAGGGGGTCAGCTGTCTGAAAAAGTAAGGCAGAATCCGTATTCGGTCATCCTGTTTGATGAGATCGAAAAGGCACATCCGGATGTATTTAATGTG
>DLOQ01000109.1:0-1047 GCA_002479655.1 Lachnospiraceae bacterium UBA7480 | reverse complement strand
CTTTAAGAATACGATTCTGATCATGACGTCCAATGCCGGCGCACAGAGGATCATTGCACCGAAAAATCTGGGATTTGCCGCTAAGACAGATGCAGAAATGGATCATAAGCGGATGAAGGACGGCGTGCTGGAAGAAGTAAAGCGGATCTTTAAGCCGGAATTTATCAACCGTATTGATGAGATGATCGTATTCCATGCACTGAACAAAACGAATCTGCGCCAGATCGTGACCATTTTGTCAAAAAATCTTTGTGAACGGTGTAAAAACCAGTTAAATCTGACTTTGACCATTTCTACGACGGTTAAAGATTATTTGGTGGAGAAGCATGCCGATCTGAAGATGGGCGCGAGACCGTTAAAGAGGGCGATCCAGACACAGCTTGAGGATAAGCTTGCGGAGGAGCTTTTATCGGGACGTATCGTGCCGGGAGAAAAGATAAGTGCGTCTTTGAAAAAAGATGAGATCGTCTTTGTAAAAAAATGATCCTATCTATGGAATTGTGAATGAAAATAATGTATAATATACAAAGAAGGCGATCGATATATAAAGACTACGATAAAAAATTACGGAGGAAGAACAATGGCTGTAGTAAAGGAATTGCTTCGTTCAGAAAACGATGGAAGCATCAGTTTCGGAGATTATACCCTGCCTCAGAAATCAAAGGTTGAGGATTATGAGCATGCGGGGGATCTGTTGAAGGTAAAGACGTTTTGCGAGATCACCAGACTTGAGAAAAATGGAATGTNNGAAGGTGAAGACCTTTTATGAAATTACAAAGCTGGAAAGGAACGGGATGTTTGTGTATGAATCCGTTCCGGGAACGGCAGTTTTAAATTTTAAAGAGACGGCGGACGGCATTTCTTTTGTGGTAGAAGGAGATGAGGATGCGCAGATCACGGTCGGTCTGGCAGAAGACACGGAATATCAGGTCAAGGTAGGGGGAGAATCCGCGGGAACGATAAAGACCAATCTCGGCGGGAAACTTGTGCTCAGCGTAGAGCTTGCCGGAGAGGGTGAAGTTGAGGTAGAGATCACAAAATAATGGC
>DLOQ01000062.1:69676-70578 GCA_002479655.1 Lachnospiraceae bacterium UBA7480 | reverse complement strand
AAGAACGGGGAAAGGAATTATTTCAGTCGGTTACTGCGCAAGGTTGTGTTGAGGGTTATATAGGTACTGCCGCGGCTTTGGAGGATGAAGAAGACTATGAAGCGGCAATGGAGGATTATACCAAAGCTTTGGAGGGAACGGAACAAGTCTTTATTGGATCTGCAATGAATAGTATTGGATATATGTATTACAATGGAGAAGGAGTAGAACAAGATTATGCAGTGGCAATGGAATGGTTTGAAAAAGCAGCAGATCTGGGTAATACAAATGCAATGTGTTATATCGGCTTGTTGTATTGTTATGGAAACGGAGTAGAAGAGGACTATGCCACAACAATGGAATGGTTTGAAAAAGCAGCAGATCTGGGTAATACAAATGCAATGTGTAATATCGGATATATGTATGAAAATGGAGAAGGAGTAGAACAGGATTATGCCACGGCAATGGAATGGTATGAAAAAGCAGCAGATCTGGGTAATACAACTGCAATGGGTAATATCGGAGGTTTGTATTACAATGGATACGGTGTGGAACAAGACTATGAAGCGGCAATGGAATGGTTTGAAAAAGCAGCAGATCTGGATTATGCATGGGCAATGAATGATATCGGAAATATGTATCGTAATGGAAACGGAGTAGAACAGGATTATGCAATGGCAATGGAATGGTATTTAAAAGCAGCAGATCTGGGTAATAGCGATGCAATGAATACTATCGGATGGATGTATCGTAATGGAGAAGGCGTAGAACAGGATTATGCAGTGGCAATGGAATGGTATGAAAAAGCAGAAGATCTGGGTAATGCATCTGCAATGAATAATATCGGATATATGTATCGAAATGGATACGGTGTGGAACAAGACTATGCAATGGCAATGGAGTGGTATGAAAAAGCAGCAGAT
>DLOQ01000062.1:62626-69623 GCA_002479655.1 Lachnospiraceae bacterium UBA7480 | reverse complement strand
GTTTGAAAAAGCAGCAGATTTGGGTAATGAATCTGCCAAAGAAAATGCGGAATATACCAGACAGCTTATTCAATAATATGTTATGCTGTACATCTTTACAGCGAAAGACGGTGCATATGGGGGCATATGTATCGTCTTTTTTTGTTGTTTTTGAACTTTAAGCCATTCTGAAATATATACTGTTTTTTTTCGGATACATATGTTATAATCTTTATAATGCGGAGGTTGTTTATGAACAGATATATAAAAAATCATCATATCCCGGTGATCCGCCGGCTGTTGGCTGCTGCTCTGGCGGTGCTGTTATTTGTTTTCCCGGCACTGCGTGCTGACGCTGGGGAATATACGGGTTCCAATGTGGTTACGAATAATATTCATGACCATGAATATACCACTAACGGCAGGGTGCCCAACAGTTATTTATACAACAACGGGGATGGTACATTTTCCAGAGTTGAGAACATGGGGGATGTCATCCTTGTGGAGAGGTACAATACCGCTTACAAGCTGGTGCAGCAGAGAGCGGTTGGATTTGAACTTAGTATTTTCGGCGGGTTTTATGCCGGTCAGAATTATAATTATCTGATCTTCGGGCAGCAGAATATGGAGCAGAACGATAAGGCGGAGTGTATCCGTATCGTCAGATATTCAAAGGACTGGGTAAGGCTCGGCAGCGTTGCCGTGACCAACTGCAATACGACGATCCCCTTCTGCGGAGGCGGGATGGATATCTGCGAGAATGGTAAATTCCTCTATATCAAAACGGCGCATCAGACGTATATGGATAAAAACGGTATGTACCATCAGGCAAGCATGATGATCACTTATCAGACAGATACCAATCAGGTCAAGGCGGTACAGTGTGGGCTGCCCGGTGCTGCTTATGGAGTGATGGAAAATCCGGCAGCGCAGTATATTGATGCGACAGGCGGTACGATTACAACTGTAGAGCATAGTCCTGCTTCGTTAGGGAGCATGACGGTAAGCAGATACAATATTATTTCTTCCAACGGGATTCCTAATCATAACTATGCATGTTCTCAGGTAAGCCCCCTTTCCTCTGTTGGAGCGGGCACGACGCTGGGAGGTTATGAAGCGTCCGGTCAGTATTATCTTGTGGCGGGAAGCACAGGCTCTCTGGATGGGCTTTCTTCCAATAAAAATGTATTTATTGCGGCGGTTCCCAAAAATACATTTTCCAATTCCGCAGTAAAGCTTTCTTTCCCGACCGGATATGCTTATGGCGAATTAAAAACGGTGGGATGCCCGTATCTGGTAAAGATCAATCCGGATCAGTTTGTTGTGGTCTGGGAGACAAAATCAGGATATTCGGAGTTGGAGGAAGTTTCTTATGTATTTATCAACGGTGCGGGACAGATGACCAGCGAGGTCAAGACGATGCACGGATGTCTTTCAGACTGTCAGCCGATCGTATTTAATAATCAGGTGGTATGGTATGTGACGAATGGCGCGGTCATGAAGATATATACGATCCCGCTGTCGGACAATAAGCCGTCAGGCGGCAGTCAGGCAATCATGAATACCGGAGGAAATATCTATCAGGGAGTTGATTATTCCGCCGTATTTGATTTTGGCTACTATATCAGCCGTTATCCGGATATGAGGATCTTCTTTGCCAATGATCAGGCGGGCGCGCTGCGTCACTTTGTTACGACCGGTATGGCGGAAGGAAGACAGGGCTGCGAGAATTTTGACGTGAATATTTACCGTCATAATTATCCGGATCTGCAGGCGGTGTTTGGAAACGACCTCAGCCGGTATTATATGCATTTTATAACGAATGGAAACGCGGAGGGCAGGAACGCCCGGACAAAAATAAGGTAAAGGAAGGGGTGCTTTAAAATGGGAACACAGGAAGCTGTAATTGAAAGGGTGCGTAAGATGATCGAGGAATCCTCCAAGATCGTTGTATTGACCGGTATCGGAACGGTGATTGAAAGCGGCGGGGAAAATATCTGGTCTTCGAGAGAATGCTATCGTTTAGAGGAGATCTATCACAAGACACCGGATGAAATGATGAATGTAGGATTTTATAGCGCCAGAAAAGATAAGTTTTTTGAATTTTACAAAAATGAGATTATTAACAAGGAATATGAGCCGGCATCACTTTATGCGGATATCAAACGTCTGGAAGATCAGGGGAAATTGAAAATGCTGATTACACAGAATTATTATGCATTGGCGGAAAAGGCCGGTATTAAAAATGTGATTCTGCGATCCGTCCGGGCATCCGCCTGTTTGGAGAGAATATTGCCAATAATCTGATGACGGAGGCAGTTAATGCCTGCGAAGATGCCGATATGATCCTTGCACTCGGAACCAATATGTATGACAATATGGTGAAATTCTGTACGGGCAATTATAAGGGCGGCAGGCTGGTTCTGATCACGAAGGAAGAACATTATATGGATAAATATGCGGACTATGTGATCCATGATACTGTCTGCGAGGTACTGCCGAAGATCATTTTATAATTTTGCAGGATAGATACAGACGCCATTATATGGGGAAATGGTGGAGGGGGATTTATGGATGAAAAGATAACAGGGCAGGATACGGGGCTGCCGGAGGGAATACCGGGAACGGCTCAGATCCGTAAGATCACATCCTATATGGATAAGATGGAGCTTCTGCAGCTGGCGGCAAAACTGGCGGAAGGCGGATATGAGAAGAAGCTCTGGAGTGTTCTGTCGCGTGTCTATAGTGAGAAAAAGGGATTTCAGGGGATCTATGAAGACGGGGTCGAAGAGCCTCTGGAGCGGATCCTGTCATCAGACATGCCTGCGGAATTGAAGCTGCAGACATTTACTTCTTTTGCCCTGCCTCAGAAAGTGAAGCCGTCAGATGACGTCGTTGAGAAGCTGCTGCATGGCTGTGCGGTGAAAAGAATCAATATTGCGGCATTTTTCCTTATTTCTTATGACTGCGGCACGGCGCATTATCAGCAGATATTGCATAATAAGGCATTGTTTCATGTTTATCTGAGAAATGCTAAGCCTGATCAGATCATAGACCTTTATCAGACGATCATCCGGCAGGAGAAGAAGGAGACGATCACTCAGTCCATACGGCAGTTTCGGCATACAAAAAGACACCTGAAATATCAGGAGCAGGATGAAGCGAAGGTTAGGGAATTTACCGAATTAATCTTTCAATCCAAAGAGGTGTTTTTTACCACGAAGCTGCTGGCGTGTCTGACCTTTGATATCCCGGAGAACTTCCTGCCTAAGGGGAAAGAGCTGTATGATATCCTGAAGATCTCGATCAACTATGAGGAACGGATCACAAAGGATTTTGTGGAGCATTATCATATCCGGTTTGACTGCTCGGATCTGGCGATGTGCCGGTATTATCTGGGCAATAAAAAGACGACCAAGGAAAAGGCGCTGGTTGCCAAATTTGCCGCGCATCTTGTAAACGTCAGGGATGAGACGGAACAGAAAAAGCTGCTTCACGCTGCGTTTAAGAGGGGCGGATTGTTCCGCTTATATGCAGGCTGCATGCAGGATGGTGAAGTCAATGTAGAAAAGCAGTGTAAATATCGTTATTCGGAAGAAGATATCGCATGGTGCGCNNGTAAACAAATGTATTGAAAACAGCCGTCTTCTGATTTATAATGAATAGACAAAATCGGCTGATGATATATTGTCGGTCGGAAAAAGCGATGGGATGAAATACATCTGTGTTGTAGAAAAAGCGGCATTTAATTAAGAGGGATAGGTACGAATGAATAGAAAGATAGGTACGAAGGTAATATTAGCACTGCTGCTGGCGGTGACGCTCAGTATCTCTGTGGGAGCCATTCAGGGGCATGCGGCGTCGGCGCGGACAGTAAGAGATATCTTTGATGCAAAATATTATGCGGATACATATTCTGATGTATACGCTTTGTTTGGTTATAACTGGGATATGTTATACAATCATTTTATGACGCAGGGAATCTACGAAGGCAGGTGTGCAAGCACGCTGCTGGATGTTGCGCAGTACCGCAGGGAGAATCCCGATCTGGATGCGATGTTTAAGAATGATTGGGATGCTTATGTGGCGCATTATTTTACCCGCGGAATTTATGAAGGACGCGATCCCGGAGTGTCGGATGAGCCTGTTTTGATGGAAACCACACCGGAAAATTCAATAAGTTCCAATGTTACAGAGAAGATGATCGATGATTTTTATGCCAATTCCGTATTTGTCGGAGATTCGGTTATGCTGGGATTCCGCAATTACGCGATGAAGAACGCAGAAACCTATCTGGGGAAGATTCAGTTTTTGGCATCAGGAAGCTTTTCTGTAAATAACGCGCTGCAGCCGCCAAGTTCGACCAGTACGCACCCCATTTATAATGGAAAGCAGCGTTATATTGAAGAATCGATCGCTCTTATGAAGGTGGATCGCGTATTTTTATTCTTTGGGATCAATGATATTGCGCTTGCGGAATTGCCGGATGTCTGCGATAAATACACGGAGCTGATCGGCAGGATCCTGGAACAAAGTCCGGATGTGGAGATTTATATCATCAGCGCAACCTATACGATAGAGGGGCAGGGCGGCAGAAAGCTGAATAATGAGAACCTCGGTACATTGAATAAGATGATGCAGGAGAGAGCTTCTGAAAATGGCTGGGGATATATAGATATTATGAGCGCGTTGGATGACGGAAAAGGAAATCTGGCTCAGGAGTATTGCAGCGATGGGCATCTGCATCAGAATACAGCCGCTTATGACGTCTGGTCAGAGGTGCTGCGTGAGTATGCGAGGACGCAGCTGGAAGATGCAATGGAAAATATAGAAGAAGATCAGAGGGTACAATAGATGAAAAAGGATCAGATGTTAAAAATGTTTATGATGACAATGGCAGCGGCGTTTGTTTTATGCGGCTGTACGATACAGGGCGGTGATGGACCGACTTCCACATTTGTAGCAGTTGGCGGCAATGATGATGGGTCAGGTCAGGATGGAACTGAGACGGATGGTTCCGGGGAGATTTCTTCAGACACGCAGGTTGGCGATTCTAACGGAGATGATGGAGCTGCGGGTGAAGAGATTGACTCTGAAGCCGTAAAAAGCTGCGAGGAGATTTATGAGGAGATTACAGCCGATGTGACGCTGCAGTCGCCTATGGTCGTGCCGGAAGCTTTTGTGGCTAATTACGGGATCGATTGTTCGACTGTTGACGATTATATTTTTGTGATGTCGGAAATGTCAACCAGTGTGGAAACGGTCGCTATTTTTAAAGCAGGAGACGCGGCTGTCAGAGAAAGCGTATCTGCGGCATTGCAGACGTTTGCTGACGGAAAACGGGCGGAGATGGAGAATTATCTGCCGGAGCAGTTTGATATTGTGGATCAAAGTTCCGTAAAGACAAGTGGAGATTATGTATATCTGGTCATTTCTGAAAACGCGGAAGCGATTGAAGAGATCATAGCAGCCTGTCTGCCATAATCGGGGAGACAGCGATGGTATTTAGCAGTATTCCGTTTTTATTCTTTTTTCTGCCAATATGCTTAGTGCTATATTATGCGGTTCCATTTTCTTTGAAAAATGGAATCCTTCTTATATTCAGTCTCTTATTCTATGCGTGGGGAGAGCCGGTCTATGTCCTTTTGATGCTGGCTGCTGCGGCAGTAAGCTATTCCGGTGCGCTTTTTATGGAACGGTTTGGAACGACGCAGGGGAAACGCCGTTTCTTTTTTGTCTTGACGCTGATATTGAATCTTTCAGCGCTTTTATTTTTTAAATATACGGATTTTGCGATCTCTACCGTCAACAGTCTGTTTCACACGGAGATCCCGCTTTTGGGACTGGGACTTCCGGTGGGGATCAGCTTTTTTACTTTTCAGATGATGAGCTACAATATTGACCTCTATTGCAGGGAAGTGAAATTAGAGCGGAATTATCTGACGTATCTGATGTATGTTTCCATGTTCCCTCAGCTGATTGCGGGACCGATCGTGCGGTTTTCCACGGTCAGTGAGGAGCTGCATCAAAGGAAGATAGACCGGACCGGCTTTCGGAACGGACTGCTGCGATTTATGCAGGGGTTATTTAAGAAAGTCCTGATCGCGAACCAGATCGGCATGATGTGGCAGGAGATCCAGCAGCTGGCGCAGCTGCAGGTCTCGGCTGCGGAGGCATGGCTGGGGGCGGCGGCTTTTACGCTCCAGCTTTATTTTGACTTCAGCGCATATAGCGATATGGCGATCGGGATCGGCTGGATGCTGGGATTTCATTTTCCGGAGAACTTTAACTATCCGTTAAGCGCAGTCTCCGTAACCGATTTCTGGCGGCGCTGGCATATTTCGCTGTCTACCTGGTTTCGGGATTATGCCTACATTCCGTTGGGCGGAAACCGTAGAGGCGTCGTGCGTCATCTGCGCAATATACTGATCGTATGGATGCTGACAGGACTGTGGCATGGCGCGGCATGGAACTTTGTGCTATGGGGCCTTTATTACGGATTGCTGCTGCTTCTGGAGAAGTATGTATGGGGAAAAGCGCTGGAGAAATTGCCGGTGATCCTGCGTCATCTGTATGCGTTGTTGATCGTAGTGGTCGGGTTTGTTATCTTTTCCTTTGACGATATGGGGGCATTGAGACATTATCTGTGCGGGATGTTTGCGGGTAATGGAGGAACGCTTCTGGGAACGGATTTTCTCTGGCATATCAGAAATTACGGGGCGGTGTTATTGGCTGCTGTACTGCTGGCGTTTCCTGTTTATCCGAAGCTTCTTGCCTGTGGGAAAAAGCATGGGGAAAGGGCGCGCACGGTATGGGCAGTCGTCGGGATGATGGGATATCTGCTGTGCTTTCTGTTGACGGCGGCATGTCTGGTCAGCGATACCTATAATCCGTTTTTATATTTCCGTTTCTGAGTTTTGCAATTAATTAAGATGATTCGGGTGTTAAAGATGCTTTTTAAATTTGAAGCGGCAGGCTGCACAAATAATAATCTGTGCATATGCATTGGAAGGAAATT
>DLOQ01000062.1:36290-62581 GCA_002479655.1 Lachnospiraceae bacterium UBA7480 | reverse complement strand
AATTGCCCCGTTTGCGTCCGTTTTCTACAACATAAATTAGGAATGTTTAGAATTTCTTATTTCCGTACAGCGGCATATGCACAGAATTATTATTTGTGCAGCCTGCCATATAATTTGTTTAAAGGTACTTTTTGATACTCAAATCCTAAGATATATAGAATGATTTCGGAGGAAAATTTAAGATGGTAAGTGAGAAAATCAGGTCAATCACATCAGTCCTTCTTGTTATAGGGGTACTTGCGTTATCCGTTATGTTTTTGGCGTTTCCTAAAAAGGAATTTTCGGAAAATGAAAACAGGTATCTGAAAGCGCTGCCGGAGCTGACATGGGGGCATATCGTGGATGGCAGTTATATGGAAGATCTGAACGGTTATCTGTGCGACCATTTTCCGTTCCGCGATTTCTTTATGGGTTGTAAGAGCCGGGCAGAAATATTGTCCGGAAGACAGGAGATCAATCAGGTCTTTATTGCAGAGGACGGTTATCTGATCGATGCGTATCAGGCTCCGGAGCATACGGAGGATACGATTTCGATCCTAAAGAATTTTGCGGATTCGGTGGGATCTGACGGAGTAGGGATGCATCTGATGCTGGTGCCTACGTCGGTCTATGTATATCAGGATAAGCTGCCGGATCATGCCATGACGCCGGATCAGATGGAGACAGCGCGCGCGATCTATGAAGGATCGGGCATCCCGAAGATCGATGTCAGTGAGGCGTTGATAGCGCATAAAGAGGATGAACTGCCGCTTTATTATCATACGGATCATCACTGGACGACCTATGGAGCATATATTGCTTATCAGGAGTATTGTGTTGAGATGGGATGGGAACCGGTGCCTCTTGATGCGTGGGATGCTGAGACGGTTACGGAGAGCTTTTGCGGGACCACTTATTCCAGAGTAAATGATTACAGCTATCAGGGGGACGAGATCACGCTCTACAGCCATCCGCAGGATCAGCTTACGGTGACTTATGAGGATACCGGTGAGGTGACGGATACCTTATATAATCTGGATTATCTGGAGCAGAAGGATATGTATTCCCTGTTCCTGAACAATCTGCATCCGCTGATCACGATCAGCAATGAGAACGCGCTCACAGACAGAGAGCTTGTCCTGATCAAGGACAGCTATGCCAACTCTTTTGTACCGTTTCTGGCGCATCATTACAGCAGGATCTATGTGCTGGATACGAGATATTATAAATTAGGACCTTCGACTTTTCTGAAAGAGCATCCGTCAGTGACGGATGTGCTGATCCTGTATAACATGTTCACAATGGATACGGATGCGGGGATCAGGGGGATATTTTAGGAAAGCATTTGGTGATGTCTTTCAAAATAAAAATCTCTAATAAATATGTTGGAATATGGAGAATAAAACGATATAATAGGAACGGTATTTAATATTTCAAAAAATGAAAATAATAAAGATAGAAAAGTAGAAAAGAACAAATGAGTTAATTATGCGAGGCATGAAGGGACATGGCGGTTTTATCTGCATTATACGACATCATCATAGCGCCCATAGAATATTTGATTGAACTGGTATTCTGTTTTATTTTTTCTGAGTTCCCGAATTTTGGCATGATGGGAGCGATCATAGGAATCAGTCTTGTTGTTAATTTTCTGGCGCTGCCGCTGTACCTGAAAGCGGACGAGCTGCAGCTTGCGGAACGCAGGCAGCAGGAGCGGATGGGTGATCGTATCAAGAGGATCAAGAAAGCATTTCAGGGCGACGAGCAGTTTATGATGCTTACCGAATATTATAAGAGGAATAACTATCACCCGCTGTATGCGTTAAGATCTTCTTTGTCAATTCTGATCGAGATACCGTTTTTTATTGCGGCATATCAATTTTTAAGTCATTGCGTGCTTCTGAATGGATGGAGCGAGTGGATTTTTGAAGATCTTTCCAAGCCGGATCAGCTTCTTTGGGGTCTTAATATCCTGCCGATCCTTATGACGGCGATCAATTTTATATCGACGGCGGTCTATACGAAGGGCGCGCCTTTTCGGGAAAAGGCGCAGGCGTATCTTCTGGCTGTAGTCTTTTTGGTAATACTGTATCAGTCGCCCAGCGGACTGGTTTTTTACTGGATCCTGAATAATCTGTTTTCGTTGTTAAAGAATATGGCAATGAAGTTAAAACATCCTGTGTATGCCCTTTATACTGCGGTTGGGCTAATGTTCGCGGCGTTATGCATTTATTTTGGCATCCATCCGGAAGAGCTGAATCCTACAAGAACATGTATCCTGTATATAGTGACTGTTTTGTGGATCGCATTTCCGCTATACCGATATGCGTTTATAAGGATTAGGAATTGGTTTAAAACTAAGGCAAGCATAAAGACAGGTAATATAGAAAAAGAAGGAAAGATTGGAAAGACAGAAAAGCCTAAGGCACAGGGGCTGATGCTCTTTTCCTGTATTGCCCTGTGGATCATGGCGGGAGCGCTGCTGCCTTCCTCCGTGATTGCCACCTCCCCGACAGAGTTTTCTTTTCTGGGATCGATCAACAGCCCTCTGACTTATATTTTTATGAACCTTACATTTTATTTCGGTCTGTTTGTGTTCTGGCCTCTTTGTATCTATAAGATGTTTCAGAAACAGGTGAAAAATATTTTCCCGGCGCTGTTCTTTGTGATGACTGTGTGCGCGGTATTTAATGTCTATCTGTTTAAAAGTCAATTTGGAAATATTACGACGGCATTTGAGCCTGAGGACGCGTGGATGTTTCTCAGTTCTTCCAATTCCTATGTATGGCGGGCTCTTGTTCCGGTCGTACCGGTAGTTATCATTTGCTTTATTGCGTTTAGATATCATAAGCAGCATGCATTGACGACGCTTTTGATCATACTGATCTTGACGGAATGCATTATTTCCGGTAAGAACATGATAACGATGAAACAAGGATATGATATTTATGCAGCGCGCCTTGAACAGTGGCAGACAGATGATGTGGAACAGGAATTGCAGACGGAGTTCTCTCTGACAAAGACAGGGCATAATGTGCTGGTTTTATTTTGCGACAGGGCGGCGTCGGCATATTTTCCGTATCTGCTGGAGCAGTTTCCGGAACTGAAGGACGCTTACGAGGGATTTACATATTATCCTAACTGTATCAGTTTTTCTACATTTACGATGACCGGAACACCGGCGATGATGGGAGGGTATGAATACACACCTTTATCCATGAACCAGAGAGATGAGACGCTGGTTAATCAGCATAATGAATCCATCATGACGCTTCCGCTTTGGTTTGATCAGATAGGATATGATGTAAAAGTGGTGGATCCACCCTATGCTAATTATTCATGGGATGGGGATTATTCGCCGTTTGAAGAATATGAAGATATTGAAATGTGCTCTCTGGCAGATAATTATATGGATCGTTATATCCAGGAAAACAGGGAAGGATCTACAGGAGTAGATTATGGGAAAATAAGTATCAAAAATTGCAGATCTTATGCTATACTGCAGATGCTTTATCCGCCGCTGCGTAATCTTTTGATACGGGGCAGACAATATTACAGTACGGCTAATTCCAATTATTATCTGCAGGAAAATTTTCTGAAGCAGTATGCATATATGACCTATCTGCCGCAGATCACGGATGCGGAGAATGATCAGGATACTTATACCTTTATAACGCTGGATTTGACACATGAATATCAGCTGCTGCTTGCACCGGATTACCGTAGCGGACAGCCGACACAGGAACATCCTTCTGCCGGTATCGGAAGCTATCCGGAGGATGCGTCAATCGTGGATCCGGAGAAAAACCGGCAGTCTTATCATGTCAATGCCTGCGCGATCCTGCTGCTTGCCAAGTACTTTGATGCATTGAAGGAGATGGGAGTATATGACAATACCAGGATCATCATTGTGGCGGATCATGGTTCTAAGATCCCTACGGCACCCTTTTGGGGATTTGACGATCCGCTGACGCCATCAACATTTCATCCGATGCTTCTGGTCAAGGATTTCAACAGCACGGGAGAGGTGCGGACAGATATGACGATGAGGACCAATGCGGATGTTCCGTATCTGGCGACGGAAGGTCTGGGAGCGCCGCAGGTGAACCCGTTTACGGGGAATCCGTTTACGCGGGCGGAGGAGTATTCTTATTTTGATGTATTTGGTGGGGAGATCGATCAAAGCTTTCTGGATAAGGAGTTACGTGAATTTACATTTGACACCCACTATACGGTACGAGATAATATTTTTGATGAGAATAACTGGACAAATGAAGGGAAACCATAAAAAACAAGCGACGAGAAGCAAACACGGTCGCAGCAGGGAGGATAAAGATGCTGTTATATATTGATCCCGGAACGGGAAGTATGCTGTTTTCCATGGTGATAGGTCTTGTGACGGCGCTTGTCTTTGCAGGAAGAGCATTGGCGGTAAAGCTTCGATTTTTCTTTACCGGAGGAAGCAGCAGGGAAAAAGAGAAAAGGAAAAATCCGTTTGTAATTTATAGTGATTCCAAGCGGTATTATAATATATTTGCCCCGATCTGCGATGCATTTGAGGAGCGGAAGCTGCCGNNGCAGAGTCAGAATGATCCGCTTCTGGACAGGGAGTATCAGTATGTTGTCTGTGAATTTATCGGGGAAGGTAATCGGGGAATTGCCAGAATGAACCTTTTACAGGCGGATGTATGTCTCTCAACGACGCCGGGGCTGGATGTGCTGCAATGGAAAAAGAGCCGGGATGTGGGCTGCTATGTGCATATACCCCATGCAGTAAGCGATTTCTCCACCTACCGCATGTTCGGGCTGGATCATTATGACGCAGTCCTGATCAATGGGGAGAATCAGAAAAGGTTTATCAGGAAGGTGGAAGATTACTGGAAGATCCAAGAGAAAGAACTGGTCATGACCGGGTCGGTATATATGGATGAAGCCGCAAAGCATCTGGCTGATCTGAAAGAACACAGATGCGATATCAATCATCCGACGATCCTGGTTGCGGCTTCCTGGGGAGAAAATACGCTCCTGAAGAGATATGGCAGCAAACTGCTGAAACCATTGGTGGAAACGGGATTTTCCATCATTGTGCGTCCGCATCCGCAAAGCTATGTTTCGGAAGTGGATATGCTGGAAGAGTTACAAAAAGAATTTCCGCCGTCAGATCAGCTGGAGTGGAACCGGGATGTGGATAATCTTGCAGTGCTGAATCGTGCCGATCTTATGATTTCCGACTTTTCAGGCGTTATCTATGATTATACGTTCCTGTTTGGGAGACCGGTATTTTATGCGGATATCGATTTTGACAAGTCTGTTTATGATGCGGACTGGTTTGATGAGGAACCATGGGATACCAAAGTGCTGCCGGAGATGGGAAGAAAACTGGAAGAACGGGAATTTGCGGATATTAAAAGTATTATATTAGATGCATTACAGGATCAGAAGATCGCAAACGGAATTGAGAAGGTGAAAGAGGACTGCTGGAAAAACAGGGGTGGCGCGCTGGAGGCTACGGTAGAATATCTGATCAAAAAACAGAAAGAGATAATGGCGGGGGGACAAAGCAGCGAAGATGGATATGGTATTGGAAAAAAGGTAAAAATACCGAGAACAGAAAATTAACCTTTGTTACNNTCATCGCAGTAAAACTGCTCTGACATGGAGGGTAAGCATGACTTTATTATCTGCATTTTATGACATTATCATAGCGCCGATAGAATATGTGATCGAGCTGGTGTTTTGTTTTCTTTTTTATAATTTTCACAACAGCTTCGGTGTCATGGGCGCCATTATAGGGATCAGCCTTGCGGTGAATATCCTTGCGCTGCCGTTGTACCTGAAAGCAGACGAGCTGCAGCTTGCGGAACGCAGGCAGCAGGAGCGGATGGGTGAGCGCATCAAGCGCATCAAGAAAGCATTTCAGGGCGATGAACAATTTATGATGCTTACCGAATATTACAGGAGGAATAACTATCATCCCCTGTATGCATTGAGGTCGTCGTTGTCTATTCTGATAGAGATCCCGTTTTTTATTGCGGCATATCATTTCCTGAGCAACTGCGTCCTTTTAAACGGAAGGAGTGAGTGGATCTTCCGGGATCTCTCACAGCCGGATCAGCTTCTTTGGGGATTAAATATCCTGCCGATCCTTATGACTGTGATCAATATCATATCAACTGCGGTCTATACGAAGGGTGCGCCGCTGCGGGAAAAGGCGCAGTCTTATCTGCTGGCTCTGATCTTCTTACTGATATTGTATCAGTCGCCCAGCGGACTGGTTTTTTACTGGATTCTTAACAATCTGTTTTCGTTGATCAAAAATATCGTGATGAAGATGAAGCGTCCGGTGTATTTCTTGTATGCGCTTTATGCCGCGGTCGCGGTAATGTTTGTTTCCATGAATATCTTCTTCCGCATCCATCCGGAGAGGCTTAATGATGTGAAGAAGCGCGTTTTGGATGCGCTTACGGTTTTATGGATTGCGATACCATTATATCGGCTTTTTTATCTTAAAATCAGGAATCTAAAGAAGCAATGGGAGCTGAAAAGGGCAGAAGCGTCAAAAAATGCAGAATCAGCGAAAAACACAAGATCAGAGAAAAAGAAAGAGGAAACGGTAAGGTCGGAGGAACGGACAAGCAAAGGAACCTTCGCGCTGACGGTGATCTCGTGTATTGCCCTGTGGCTGATGGCGGGAGCATTGCTTCCGTCTTCCGTGATCGCGACTTCACCGACGGAATTTGCTTTTCTGGGCTCCGTGGACAGTCCGTTGACGTATATCTTTATGAACCTTACATTTTATTTTGGATTGTTTGTGTTTTGGCCGCTGTGCATCTATAAGATGTTTGAGAAACAGGTTCAAAGGATTTTTCCGGCGGTATTTTTCGGCGCGGCAGTTTGTGCGGTATTTAATATCTATCTGTTTCAAAGCCGGTTTGGCAACATCACGACGGCATTTGAACCGGAGGACAGGCAGTTGTTTGTCAGCTCTTCCAATGCTCATGTGTGGACTGCGCTGCTTCCGATCGTATTGGCGTGTGTTATCTGCGTTATCGCCTTTAAGTATCATAAACTGCAGATATTGACGATGCTTGTGCTTATTCTGGCTCTGACGGAAGGCATCCTATCCGGGAAGAATATGATCGGGATCAAGGAGAGCTATGACGTCTATGCGGCGCTTCTGGAGGAGCGGCAGACGGATGATCGNNGGAATTTTCGCTGACAAAGACCGGCAATAATGTGCTTGTTCTGTTTTGTGACAGATTTGCATCAGCATATTTTCCATATCTGCTGGAACAGTTTCCGGAACTGAAAGAGACTTATGAGGGTTTTACGTATTATCCTAACTGCATCAGCTTTGCTACGGATACGCAGCTCGGAGCGCCCGCAATGATGGGCGGTTATGAATATACGCCGTCACTCATGAATCAGAGAGAGGAAAAGCTTGTCGATATTCATAATGAAGCCACACTGGTTCTGCCGGTCTGGTTTGACCGGCTTGGTTATGACGTAAAAGTCGTGGATCCGCCGCTTGTCAATTATGCGTGGGACGGTGATTATACGCCGTTTGAAGCTTATCCGGATATTGAGGTTTGTTCTCTGATCAATAATTATCTGGAACGTTATGAACAGGAGCATAGGGAGGAGTATTCTGCCGTTGATTATGGAAAGATCAGCATCAAGAATTGTAGACTTTATGCCATCCTGCAGATGGTGTATCCGCCGCTGCGCAATGTTCTTGCAGAAAACGGACGGTATTACAGTACGGATAATTATGCTTATACCCAGCAGGAGTATTTTATCAGGGATTATGCGTATGCAATTTATCTGCCGCAGATCACGGATGCGGAAAATGACAGGGATACTTATACGTTTATAGAATTGGATACGGCACATGAATACCAACTGCTGCTGGCGCCGGATTATCGAAGCGGCATGCCCACGGAGGAGCATCCTTATGCCGGCATCGGCAGTTATCCGGAGGATGCTTCGATCGTGGATCCGGAGAAAAATCAGCAGTCCTACCATGTCAATGCCTGTACGATCCTCTTGATTGCTAAGTATCTGGATGCGCTGAAAGAGATGGGAGTATATGATAATACCCGGATCATTATCATAGCGGATCATGGTTCCAAGATTCCCACGGCGCCCTTCTGGGGATTTGAGGATCCTCTTGCGCCATCCAATTTCAATCCGATGCTTCTGATCAAGGATTTCAACAGTACGGGAGAGGTGCGGACCGATATGATGTTTCGGACAAATGCGGATATGCCGTATCTGGCAACGGAAGGTCTGGGTTCTCCCCAGGTAAACCCGTTTACGGGCAATCCATTTACCCTTGCAGGGGAAGATCAGACATATGATCTCTTTGACGGAGAGAGGGGGACAAGCGGTCTGGATAAGGAGTTGTATGAGTTTATCTTTAACGCACATTATACGGTCAGGGATAATATTTTTGAGGAGGAGAACTGGGGGGAATAATGTCGTTGCATGATTTTTGAAATTTTGATTCAATTCGATTTAAAACTCACAAACAAAAATAAAGAAATATTGCCAAAATATAAAAAAATAATTATAATAAACAATGATAATAAACCGAATATAAACTTATAGATAAGTAAAAAGGAAAATGTCATGAAACAATTTCAAATTCTCTATAAAGATGATGAGGGATTTCTTGAAAAGCTGGAAGAGATCAAGCAGTGGCGCACTTCCCATTCGACTTATGCTACCGTGTTCAGGATATATTCGGAGGATATGGAGCTTGAACATATCAGGCATGTCTGTGATCGACTGGATGCTGAAATGCCGGATGCGCTGTATCTGGGGTGTACGACGAATGCCAATATCATGGATGGGGCTTTGTCAGATGCAAAAATCATTTTGACCTGTACCATTTTTGAATATGAGACTACACAGGCAAAGATCCTGCAGCTTCCCTTTACGGAGGAAAACGCGGTTCAGGATGTGGCGGAGCTGAAAAAATATTGTGACGCCAATCCATGGGTGCAGGCTGTGGAGATGCATGCCACGATCATGGATATGTCCATGAAGGAATTTTGTAATGAAATGACACATTTGCGGGAGGATATTCAGGTATTCGGCGGCGGCGCGTTTAATCCTGATATGGATGATGAAACGGCATTCGTGTTTTCCAAGGGAAATGATTTTTTAGGGCATGGCATCGTTTTCCTGCTGCTTGGCGGATCGGATTTTCATACATACAGCACCTTGATCTCAGGATGGAAGCCGTTAAAAAGAAAATTCAGGATCACAAAAGCAGACAGGCAGATTTTGTACGAATTGGATGGCAAGCCGGCTCTGGATGTTTACCGGAGATTTTTAAATATCAACAAAAATGACAGGTTCTTTTCAAACACTCTGGAATTCCCTCTTTTTATGGAACATGGCGATATTGATATTCTGCGCTGTCCTCTGGCAGTCAATAATGACGACTCGCTTGTAATGTCTTCGGACATACAGGAGGATGCAGTCGTCAGGCTGGCTTATGGCGATCCGGAAACGATTCTTGCTAGTATCAGGGAGGATGGACAGAAGATAGCGGATTTTTGCCCTGAAGTCATACAAACATTTTCCTGCGCTGCCAGAAAGGCATTTTGGGGAGATAACAATATTAGCGACGAGACGATTTTGTTTAACAGTGTCGCGCCTACGACGGGATTTTATACGCATGGTGAATTTTTGCGCATCAAGGGCGATATGCTCAATTTTAACGTGACTCTTGTAATTGTCGGCATGCGGGAGGGAGATCTGCCGAAGGAAGGGAAAAAAGTAAATATTGCCAAGGCGCAGATCGACAATGACAATAACGAAAAAATACCTATTATCAGACGATTTGTTTCCTTTATCGAGGCATCCACAGCGGAGTTAGAGGAAATGAATATGAAGCTTGCGTTAAGCTCCGTTACGGACGGATTGACGAGGCTTTATAACCGTGCGGAGATTGAGAGAAATATCCGCAGCGCTTTGGAAAGGCGCAGAAATCAGGAGAAATGCAACAATATCTCTTTGATTATGCTGGATATTGATAATTTTAAAAAGGTAAATGATGTCTTTGGACACAAAGAGGGAGACCATGTGATCCAGACGCTGGCGGACGTACTCAGAAATACAACGTCTGGGATTCATTCCTGCTCGCTTGGGCGTTGGGGCGGCGAGGAATTTATGGTATTGCTGCAGAACAGTGATGCAGATGCGGCAGAAGTTTTGGCGGAAAAGATTCGTCGGGAATTTTCTTCGGTATCTTATGAAACCGCCGGATGCCAGACCGTCAGCATCGGTGTAACGCAGGCAAAGGATGAAACTGCCGATACGCTTTACAGCAGGGTTGACAAGGCGCTTTATATGGCAAAGGCAGCCGGAAAAAATCAGGTGGTAAGGCTGGATTAGCGGCTTTGTATATAATTGAGCATAATGTAACCGTAAGGGAGGCGGCGAAGAAGTTCGGGAACAGAAAATCAACATTATAAATGAATGATAGGTTGACGGCAGAGTATAAAAACTCTGTCGTTTTTTATTTATTGATATTGCAAAACCTAAACCATAGTGATAAAATAGTTATTGACCGACAGTCAATAACTATTTTTCAAGGAGGTATTTTTAAAATTGGCAAGACCTGTAAAGAAAACACCAGATGAATGGAGAAAAGAAATTTTAGATGCTGCGCATAAGCTATTTGCTTCTAAAGGATACGAGGAGACATCCATTTCCGATATTATGGATATGGCAGGCGGGGCGAAAGGAATGTTTTATCGTTTTTTTCAAAGCAAGGAAGATATTATGCATGCATTAGGAAATCAAATGTTTTTTGAGAATAATCCTTTTGATGTAATTAAAGAACGAGACGATTTAAACGGATTGCAAAAAATTAAATTGCTGATGGATTTGAATCGATCTGATGTCGAGCGTAATCAACTGAATGTGCAGGCGATCCCTATTCTAAAAGATCCACATATTCTTGCTGCAGCAGTAGAAGAAAACAGGCGTGTATTGACGCCCTTATGGTTGGAATTGCTGGAGGAAGGAAAAAAGGACGGTTCTATCAAATCAGAATATACAAAAGAACTTTCCGAACTTCTGCCACTCATTAACTTCTGGTTAATGCCAACAGTATTTCCGGCAACAGAGGAAGAATTATATCATAAATATCATTTTGTAATGGAAGTATTAGACCATATGGGATTACCGATTTTTGATGATAAAGCCGTATCATTTACGGAAAAATTTATCGCTGATATTTCAGATAGGAGAAAATAAGCTATGACACAAAAATTATTCACAAAGAATTTTGTGCTTCTTATCTTAGGACAGATAACATCATTGTTTGGAAATTTCATATTGAAACTTGCGTTGTCTATGTATGTGCTGGAAGTAACAGGCTCAGCCGCTGTTTTTGCGGGGATATTATCTATTGCAACGATCCCGACTATTATTCTTTCACCATTAGGCGGTATTCTTGCAGACAGGATGGACAGACGGAATATTATGGTTGCACTGGACGGATTAACAGGTATGTCGGTTTTATGTGCCGCGCTTCTCTTGTCTGAAAGCAACGCCCTTACTGTAATCAGTGTGCTGCTTNNTTATGTGCGACACTTCTTTTGTCTGAAAGAAATGCTCTTGCCGTGATCACTGTACTGCTTATCATACTTTCTGTTTTGGGAGCGTTTGAAACACCTACGGTACAGGCTTGTATTCCAACCATGTTACAAGGTGATAATATAATGAAAGGAAATGCTGTTGTAAATCAGGTGGCTTCCTTGTCTTATTTGGTGGCTCCAATGTTGGGTGGTGTACTGTATGCAATATTTGGTTTAAAGCCTGTTATGTATGCGAGTGTTGTCTGTTTTTTTATTACGGCTTTATTTGAGTGCTTTATAAAGTTAAATTATCAATGTTCACCGGGAAAAGGCGGTGTACTGATGGTGATTAAGCAGGACTTCCTGTCAAGTATGCGTTATATTTCAAAAGAGCAGACCAATATTTCAAAAATGTTGTTCTTAACTGCGATCTCAAGATTTTTTGTGATGGGTATTATCTTAGTTGGATTGCCTTTTATTGTGCGTACTGTTCTTGGATTAAATGCACAGTATTATGGGGCAGCGGAAAGTGTGCTGGCGATTGCCACAATTTTAGGAAGTGTTGTCGCAGGACTTCTTACAAAGAAATTGAAAATACATAGATTATCTTTTCTGCTTGCTTCTATGGGAGTTTTTATGATTCCTGCGGGAATTGCCTTCCTCTGTTCGGTTGCTTCCATAATAAAATATGTTATTATTATTGTTTCTTTTTGCGGCATGCAGATTGTAATCAGTATTTTTTCTATTTTTGCAGTTTCCCTTATTCAGCAAAGGACACCAAATCATTTGATTGGAAAAGTGATGGCTTATACATCTACGGTTACATTGTGCGTTCAACCCATAGGACAGATCGTGTATGGTTTTCTGTTTGACAGATTCAGTAATATGATTTATTTATGTTTAATACCGACTGGAATCATTGTATGTGCTGTTGGGTTGTCTTCAATGGGCTTTTTTAGAAGGATGGAAAAAGAACAACAGGAGGTTTTTACATAAAGCCCTTGGTTAAGCTGACTTATCAAAAAAGAGAAGCTGGTAAACCATTGACTAATTTATATAAAACACGAATCTTTGACTATAAATCTGAGAAAAAATCTCAAATTTAGATTATAAAACAGAAAAACAGCGTATAATATAGATACAAGACGGAGGTAAAAGCTATGTTATGCCAATTTACTATAAAAAATTATAAAAGCATTCGAGAAGAAATGACTTTTGATATGCAAGCCGCAGCGATAATGGAACATAGGGATAGAATCATCCAAACGGAGAACGGTGAAAACTTTTTGCCGGTATCCGTGATTTATGGACCGAATGGAGGAGGCAAATCGAATGTATTGGAGGCACTGCATACATTGGATGCAAAGGTTTTAAGACCACTGTGTGCAACCTGTGATAAGACAGAGTGCGAATATAAGGCGAGAAAGATTCCGGTGGAGCCGTTTGCTTTTTCGGAAGAAACAAAACAAGAGCCGACGGAATTTGAAGTATTCTTCAGGACTGAGATTGCAGAATACCGTTATTTCCTACATGTGAAACAAGATCTTGTCGTTTATGAGAGCTTAGATCGGGTAAAGTTAGATACCAGAAGGCGTTCAGCACTCTTCGTAAGAAAAGGAAATCAAGTTGAGCTAAAGGGTGTATTTGGAAAAATCAAAATCAGTGAAGAAATTTCTGAAAACTTGCCATTGCTATCTTATCTGGGAATCACTTATAAAAAGAATGAGGTGATTTCTGATGTGATTGGATGGTTTGAGGAATCTATTGATTTCTTAAATTATGGGAATTCGAGACAGGAATTGCGAACTGCTATAGCTAAGACGGAAGAGGTGAAAAGGCTTGTGCTTGATATGATCCGTGAGATGGATTTGGATATTGAGGACTTTCGTATTGAAGAAAAAGAAGAAAACCACATAGAAGTTTATACGAAACATACGGTAAACGGATATAGTACAGAACTGACTTTGTCAGAAGAATCCAGCGGAACAAAGAAGTTGTTTGGGTTACTGCCTTTTATCGCTAGAAGTCTTGTTGTCGGAACAACATTAGTCATTGATGAGTTGGATGCAAAAATTCATCCGGTATTGTTGCGATATGTAATTATGTTGTTTAATAATATGGAAATTAATAAAAATGGCGCTCAGTTGATTTTTACTTCACATGATTTGCCTACTATGAATAATGATGTGTTTCGCCGCGATGAAATCTGGTTTGTAGCAAAGGGGAAGGAACAGAATTCTAAGCTTTATTCTTTGGTTGAGTTTAAGAATAAAAAGGGGGAATCCGTTCGCATGGATGCAAAATATGATAAGCAATACTTAGAGGGCAAATATGGCGCAGATCCATATCTGAAAACAATCATAGATTGGAGTGATGTCAATGGTTAAGAAGGTTAGAAAGAAAAATTATTGGCAGCAGCATTTTGAACTTAAATCTTATAAATCCTTTAGCGATGAAGATGCTACAGAGTGGGGGAAGAAATATTTTAGTGATTGGCTTCCTAAATTGCAGTATCAGGAATATAATCCTGAGACACCATCTGAAAAATTTTTTAGATGGTATACTCAAGGTTTAGATTATTCGTTTAATAGAATACTAAGATATTCAAGTATAGATAAATATGACTATAATAACAGCTTATTTTCAAAGGAAATGTTTTATGACAGTATTACTGAAATCAACAAGCGCAGTTTGTGTGAAAATATTGTGGTATATAGATATGTATCAAAGTATATTCTTTCTGAAATGAAAAAATGGAGTAATGTGCTTGTTATAAAGAAAAATGTTATTCTAACAGATAAAGGATATTTTAGTACTACACTTTGCCTCGACTCGGTAAAGGATAGACCATATGCAACGCTTAAGCAGCATACGTTATTTAAGATATACGTTCCAAAAGGAACGCCATGCGTTTATGTCGATTTAGTTGCGGATATGAGTGAAAACGAACTGTTATTTGCACCTAATATCAGATTGAAGGTAATTCATAACTTCGGAAAATATATTGAGTGTATTGTCGAAATATAGGAGAACAATTTTTGCCGAGCCGGAATCTTTGATTGGATAGCATAACCCATCCCATTCTCTCATAGAATGTAAAAAAGCATTTTTGAGGGATATTCGTGAAGGAGTATATTGAGGAGCGCGCCACTTTAGTGGCTCAGTATATTATTGAGCATAATGTAACCGTAAGGGAGGCGGCGAAGAAGTTCGGGATCAGCAAATCAACCATACATAAAGATGTCGCTGAACGTCTCATCCAGATCAACCCCGCTCTTGCCAAAGAGGTAAGAAAGGTGCTGGATATCAACAAATCAGAGCGGCATATCCGTGGCGGAATGGCTACGAAAGAGAAATATCTTCATATGCATTAATGGTTGTAAATGACGAATAAGTAATTTATAATCATAGGAGTACTTATGCTGCGAGCTTCCTTTGCGGGCAGTTATTTACCTTGCAGTATACGAAAGAAACACGGAGAGGAAAATCTTATGTTATTGCAGCTTACGGGAGAGACCGGAAAGAATATGGTATATGAACCAATGGATGATCCTATATTATATGAACCGGCAGATATCATGATCCATATACAGGGTAAAGGGATCGTGGTAAGGGAAAAATCTGTCGTGGCATTTCAAAAAAGCGACAATAAGATAGTCGCTTTTGGAACGGAAGCGTATGGCATGGCAGATAAGAATGTGGAAGACCTTGTGGTGATTTCCACGCTGCGTCAGGGAATCGTTGCGGATTTTACTGTCGCCGTAAAATTATTTTCCTATCTGCTGAAAAAGGCGCTTGGTAAAAAGCCGATTTTTAATAAACCGGCGGTGGCAGTGTGCGTGCCAAAAGGGATCACGGAGGTAGAGCTGGTGGCGTTACAAGATGTTTTGATTACTGCTGGTGCGAAAGAACTTATTGTTACGGATCATCCGATGGAAGAATTTCTTAGGGAATTTCCGGAAAAATCTCCAAAAGAATATGGAAAATTTATGATTACTATCGGCATTACCAAAGATGAGCCGGAACTTTATATCAAGGAAAGAATGAGAGAGATCCTGGAATATGCCGGACGGGAGCAGATTTCACAGGAAAAAGTGTATGAATTGTTACAAGGTATGAAGGAGAATTAAGGAGAACTGCGCACGGATTTGCATTAAAATTGCTGCTTTGCAGCGCAAATCCGGCGCGGGAAACGCTTCCTCGGCGTTTTCAAAATAGGGCATAAAAAACCCGACCATCATTGATTTGGTGGTCTTTTTTGTATAAATTGTATGATAAATATATTTATTATACAAAATATAGTGATTTAGTGTCTTGCAATTATTTTTCATCCGTATATAATTTATATCAGTGGATAGATTGAAAAATTTATCTAAGGCAGTAAATCACACCGAAAAACGCAAAAGCGGACTTGTCCGCTTTTTAGCGGTGTTTTTCATTTCTGAATGACGGCAAATATCCGGAAAGGTAGAAGGGTTATGGCAAAGGACGTACAGGGACTGGGCATCATCATTGTGGGATGCGGTAAGGTCGGTTCGACGCTGATCGAGCAGCTTAGTAAGGAAGGACATGACATTACGATCATAGATAAAAATGCGCAGAAGGTTCAAGAGCTGACCAATCTTTACGATATCATGGGGATCGTGGGCAATGGCGCAAGCTATAGCACGCAGATGGAGGCAGGCATTGAGGAGACGGATCTGATCATTGCCGTGACGGAGTCGGATGAGCTGAATCTGCTGTGCTGTACGGTGGCGAAGCGCGTCGGTAACTGTGCGGCGATCGCGAGAGTGCGGACACCGGATTACAGTAAGGAAGTGAATTATCTGCGGGAGAAGCTGGGACTTGCCATGATCATCAATCCGGAGCTGGAGGCTGCCAAGGAAATGGCGCGTATCCTGTATCTTCCGACAACGCTGGAGGTAAATTCCTTTGCGCATGGACAGGCGGAGCTGATCAAATTTAAGATCCCGGAAGGAAATGTGCTGGATGGCGTAGAGATTATGTCCCTCGGCAGAAGCATTTCCACAAAGGTGCTGATCTGCGCGGTGGAACGCGACGGAGAGGTTTATATCCCTTCCGGAAATACAAAACTGCATAAAGATGACGTTATTTCCGTTGTGTCGTCCAGAAAGCTTGTAAAATCGTTCCTGGAGGATATCGGATTCCGGACAAAGCGCGTGCGGGATACAATGATCATCGGCGGCGGTAAGGCGGCGTATTATCTGGCAGTGCAGCTGTTACATATGGGAATTTCCGTGAAAATCATAGAAAGCGACAGGGAACGCTGCGAGGAACTCAGCGCCCTTTTGCCAAAGGCAATTATTATTAATGGCGACGGGACGGATGAAGAACTGTTAAAAGAAGAAGGGATTGAAGAGACACAGTCCTTTGTCCCGCTGACCGGTATCGATGAGGAAAATATCATGCTGACCCTGTATGCAAGGCAGGTGTCTGACGCAAAGGTTATTACAAAGCTGAACCGGATTCAGTTCAGGGATGTGATCGGGCAGCTTGACCTTGGCAGCGTCATTTACCCCAGATATATCACTTCGGAGGCGATCATCGCTTATGTCCGCGCAAAAAAAGATTCCAAAAACAGCAATAATATAGAGACGCTGTATCATATGTTTGACCACCGCGTGGAGGCCATCGAATTTCTGGTAGAGAAGGAATCGGAGGTGACCGATATTCCGCTGATGGATCTTTCACTGAAAAAGAATCTGCTGATTTCGTTTATCAATCGTAACGGCACGATCATTATCCCCGGCGGTAATGACTGCATCAAAGTGGGCGACACGGTGATGATCGTGACGACGCATACCGGATTTAACGGTATCAGGGATATCCTGAAATAAGTTCTAAGGAAGCCCGCGCGGGAAATGCTTTCCTCAGCGTTTCCGAAAGCGGAAGAAAGGAAATGTCATTCTCATGAATGGTTCGATTATTCGTTATATACTTGGATATGTTCTGAAAATAGAAGCGGTGCTTATGCTTCTTCCGTGTCTGGTGGCGCTGATCTATCAGGAAAAGGAAGGTCTTTATTACCTGATGGTGGCGGGGGGCGTCATGCTGGTCGGAATCATTACCACATGGAAAAAACCGTATAATACGGTATTCTATTTGAAAGAAGGATGCGTTACGACTGCGCTTAGCTGGATCCTGATGAGTCTCTGCGGATGCCTGCCGTTCTGGCTGACCGGAGAGATCCCGGGTTTTACGGATGCGCTGTTTGAGACGATCTCCGGGTTTACGACGACGGGGGCAACCATTCTGGGTGATGTAGAGGCATTGTCCTATACTTCCCTGTTCTGGCGCAGCTTTACCCATTGGATCGGCGGAATGGGCGTTCTCGTATTCCTGCTTGCGGTCATACCGATGAGCGGCGGTTCCAATATCAATCTGATGCGGGCGGAGAGCCCGGGACCTTCCGTAGGTAAGCTTGTGCCGAAGATGCGCTATACCGCGCAGATCTTATATTTCATTTATTTCGGGCTGACGCTCGCAGAGATCGTCCTGCTTCTGATTGGGAAAATGCCTGTGTTTGACGCGATCACCACCGGATTCGGCACAGCCGGAACGGGCGGATTTGGCATCAAAAATGACAGTATGACAAGTTATTCTCCATATATTCAATGGGTAGTGACGATATTTATGATCCTGTTCGGTGTCAATTTCAATGCATTTTATCTGATCGTATTCGGCAAGATCAAAAAGGCGTTCTGCATGGAAGAGGTCAGATATTATTTCCTGATTATCTTTGTGTCGATCGGAATCATCTTTACAAGTCTTTTGAGAATGACGGGAAATGCCGCCGATTCGCTGAGGCATGCGGCATTTCAAGTGGGTTCGATCATTACGACGACGGGATTCTCCACGGCGGATTTTGAGCAGTGGTCGCAGACCTGTAAGACGGTGCTGGTCATTCTTATGTTTGTCGGAGCCTGTGCAGGCAGCACCGGCGGCGGAATCAAGGTATCAAGATTTGTCGTTTTGTTTAAAACAGTCATCAAGGAATTAAATTCCTATATCCATCCCAAGATTATCAAAAAGATCAGAATAGAAGGAAAGCCGGTAGAACATGAGGTGGTAAGGGCGATCAATGTGTATTTTATTACCTTCATGATCTTATTCTCAATATCTGTATTTTTGATTTCTTTGGAAGGCAGGGATCTGATCACGAATTTTACGGCGGTTATCGCCACGATCAATAATATCGGTCCCGGTCTGGAAATGGTGGGACCAACGCAGAACTTTGGGTTTTTTACGGTATTTTCCAAATGGGTTCTGATGTTTGACATGCTTGCCGGACGATTGGAGCTGTTCCCGCTGCTGATTCTGTTCCATCCGGCAGTGTGGAGGGAGATGTTTATTGAGAAGAAGAGAAACTGACAGAGGAGTTGCGGTTAAGTAAGAAACAATGTAAAAATGAGGTGGATTATGAAAAAGGAACTGGTCATTGTTATTGATTTCGGCGGACAATATAACCAGCTTGTGGCGCGCCGTGTCAGGGAATGTAACGTGTATTGTGAAATCTATTCCTATAAGACGGATATCGAGAAGATTAAGGAGATGCAGCCCAAAGGGATCATCCTGACCGGCGGTCCGAACAGTTGTTATNNGAGGTGGGAGCGCCCACCTATAGCAAGGAACTTTTTAAACTGGGGATTCCGGTGCTTGGTCTGTGTTATGGGGCGCAGCTGATGCAGCATGTCCTTGGAGGTACGGTGGAAAAGGCGCCGGTGCGTGAATATGGAAAGATCATGGTGCATGTTGAGACAAGCTCGCCGTTATTTCAGGATGTTACTCCCGATACGATCTGCTGGATGAGCCATAATGATTATATTTCTAAAATGGCGCCCGGATTTGAGGTCATCGCAACGACTGCGGACTGTCCGGTGGCAGCGGCGCAGTGTATCAAAAACCAGCTATATGCCATCCAGTTTCATCCGGAAGTCCTGCATACGCAGGAGGGTAAAAAGATGCTGCATAACTTTGTCTATCACATCTGCGGCTGTTCCGGTGACTGGCGTATGGATTCCTTTGTGGAGGAGACTATCAGGCAGATCCGTGAGAAAGTCGGAAAGGGGAAGGTGCTGTGCGCATTGTCCGGCGGCGTGGATTCCTCTGTGGCGGCAGTGCTGTTATCCAAGGCAGTCGGCGACCAATTGACCTGCGTGTTTGTCGATCACGGCTTGCTGCGTAAAAATGAGGGTGACGAAGTGGAAGCGGTCTTTGGACCGAAGGGAAACTATCAGCTGAACTTTATCCGCGTTAATGCGCAGCAGCGTTTCTATGATAAGCTTGCAGGCGCGACAGAGCCGGAGCAGAAAAGGAAGATCATCGGGGAAGAATTTATCCGCGTCTTTGAAGAGGCGGCAAAGGAGATCGGCGCGGTTGATTTTCTGATACAGGGAACGATCTATCCGGATGTTGTGGAAAGCGGTCTTGGCGGAGAATCTGCCGTGATCAAATCCCATCACAATGTCGGCGGACTGCCGGATTGCGTTGATTTTAAGGAAATCATAGAGCCGCTTCGTAATCTTTTTAAGGATGAAGTACGTAAAGTAGGCTTGGAACTTGGCATTCCGGAATATCTGGTATTCCGCCAGCCGTTCCCGGGTCCCGGACTGGGCGTCCGTATCGTTGGCGAAGTCACTGCGGAGAAGGTACGCATTGTACAGGATGCAGACGCGATCTATCGCGAGGAGATTGGCAAAGCCGGACGGGATAAGACGCTTGGACAGTATTTTGCCGCGCTTACCAATATGCGTTCCGTCGGTGTCATGGGGGATGAACGGACTTATGATTATGCAGTCGCGCTTCGTGCGGTCAATACAGTAGATTTTATGACGGCGGAAGCGGCGGAGATTCCCTATGAGGTACTGCAAAGGGTGATGAGCAGGATCATCAATGAGGTCAAGGGAGTAAACAGGGTAATGTATGACTTGACCAGTAAACCGCCGGGGACGATTGAGTTCGAGTAGTTTATTTGTCACCGCAGAAGCCTTCTTCCCCCACGATCAAAATTTGGCTTCTCCTCCCGACTAAATAAAATACCATAAAAAAGTATCAGACCTTGCGAGAAAAGAGGCTTCTTCCTCTTCTCTTCCAAGGTCTTTTCCTTTGCCTTTAAAAGAGAAGAGAAAGAACACTTTACCGATAACAATTAACGAAAAGTGTCTTCCGCTTCTCTTTCTTTTTTCTTTCAAAGCCTTTAAAACCAAGGCTTCCGCCACCTTCTCAGTATTTCTTCCTTAAGAAGAGATAAGGGAGAAGAGCGGGAGGGGAAGAAGAGAGGGAGAAGGGGAGGAAGAGCGAAAATGAAAATCTGCCATGAGCCAAAACGAGTTTTGCCGTGACAAAACAGAGAGCCGAAAAGCACATAAACAGCGAACTTTCCGGCTTTTGATGCGGGGTGTGATACCTTTTTGATACCTATATGTTATTATTTGTATTTGTTTTCAGATAATATATCTTCCAATGCTTTTTGTTTTTTCTTATTATTTGGAAATTCTGCCGCTTCTGTAAAAGCACGTCCCTGTCGTGACATTTCTGGAGTCCATAACTTAGAGAATTCTTCTTTGCACAGTCCGATATCGCTACCTTGGATGGAAGCCTTAATTAATGATATTATTTCTAGAACAGCCCTTTCAGAATAAAAGTGTCCATAATTAGCTGCCATGACATTTGTAGGCGAAGATACACAGCGTACAGAATAGCGATTAATTGGTGGTTCGATTAATCTAAAGCGAAAATCTTCTTGCAAAGTAGTAAGCATAGATTTTCTGTTTTCAACAGATACGGTGGATTTCCATAAAATAAGTAACGATACGGAGTTAGCAATACGCATACTTATTATTTGAGCAGCTCCTCTTAATAGAAAGTGTTTTATCGGTTCACCCATTCTTATTCTCAGATAACTGTTTTGGAAAAATTGGGGTGAATAAATTATTTGTAAAGGGGTAAATGCAAAAAAATCTTCTGGCACAGGATTTAAGTTTATGTGTAAACCTAGAAGTATTGAAACATTTTTGGGATAATTTATATCGTTTCCTAAAATATAAGGTATGCATTCTTTAATATATTTAGTTTCGTGCTTATCACATCGTATGCTATTATAGGCAATTTTTAAAAGCCATCTCGTATATAGATTGAAATTTATTGTTATATCAAAAGGTGTATAGTAGTCACTAAATTTATATGGAATATAAAAACAATTTTCTACAAGTTGCTTACCATATGAATCAAGTTTTGATAGAGTACCATTATTGCATGAGGAACATACATCAGAAATAGTCATGCCACGATTATCAACAAAACGAGAAGCATTATGAATGCTGATATCCTGCTCTGGGTAGAGTTTAAGTAAAGAATCCGGAATAATATGCTCATCTGTCTTGTTATGAAAAGGAGTTCCTAATATTTCATCACAATAAGCGCATTTTTTCATGGGTTGATCCTCCAGTAGCTAATTATTTTTCCATTTGTAGCTATTATTTTTTTGTCATTCCCCTTTTCATCAACACTACTGCTTGTAGTAGACCAGTTGATTTTCCATTCAAAATATTCGTTCTCGGAAATCTCCCCATTCTTCAACTGTTCTTTTCGTAGACACCATTCTGGCTTGAAATCATTGACTAAACCATACTCTAACCACATACCTACCGGGGTATGAGCAGACCAATCATTATTGTCATAGTAACGGACAGACTTATCTTCGGAATGATTAGTTTTGCTGGGATTGCGAACAAGCTAAAGTGCTGCGATCATCTTCATCTAGCCAAAGCAATGTAAGCATAATATCTTCGACGCAACTGGGAGTAACGCCAATAAAATGAATATAATTGACATTCAGTATTTTTACCATTTCTATTAGAGGGTTTTTTTTAGGAACACGGTAGCCAGATTCATATTGTGCGATACGAACAGCAACATTTCGTTCCTCATATCCCAATTTTAAGCCTAATTTACGCTGTGTCGAGCCATGAAATGTACGAATTCTTTTGATCCGTTCTCCTAATATCATAACTTGCTTCTTGCTTTGGGTTGAGATTGTCTATTATTTGGTATGCTTTGTTATAAACAGTGCGTTTCATAATAGCGCAATAACAAGTTCTTTATGTATTGTGTATCTATCGGAATATCTTAATCAAAACCATATTGCAGATGCAGTTTCTTGTCTTCCGAAATAATGTATATAAGTGTATATTTGATATTCCAATAATACGATCTTCCATTATAGAATACTTTTCTTTTTCCTTTACTGGAAATCATAAGAACCCCTTTTCGTGTTTTTGCAATAGTAATCAGATCATAAATGGCATATCATAACCAAATTCTTCTTCGTTTTCCTTTACAATCTTAAAACCAGCCTTTAGATACAGCTTTGTCGCATAATTGGCTTTTTGAACGGAAAGAGAAACTCGGCTGTATCCATGTGATTTAAGAAGGGTAAGAATTTCTTTCATCATGGCTGTCCCAATGCTCAAGCCCCGACAATCTTACCGTCAACTTCTGTCATTAAGCCACAATCATCTTTTGATTCTCCGAAATGTTCAACATAAACTTGCAATTCGGGAGATTTGATAATGGATTTTGGTGGTGCTTCAATGCCCTCTGAAATAAAAATCGCTTCATATAAAAATTGTTCAGTAACGGATACTCTCGTTTGGTATTTCCCATATTGTATAGTCTATATATGATCTCGCAAGTTTGCCTTTTGCGTAATTTTCCTATATACTAGCATATTTCAAATAATTTAGCAATAAAAATTTATCAGAAATGATAAACTTAATAAAAATGATAAACTTAACAATTAAGCTATTGAATAACAAAAATGTTAAGATTAATACGAATACAAAATTTCATAATAACATTAAGGAGAACAGATTATGGTGATATATAAAAATAAACAGTGTAGAATGTGGTATATTTTGTTTCATTATTACGATTGAACGAGCAAGTATTATGAGAAGATACGCTGGGGAAAGTAGGAGAAATTGTTTTATAATGTAATCTTCCAAATTGGCAATAAAGATGATATGAATGTTAGAGCAATGATGGGCAGTATGGCGTACGGTAGAAACAGTTAAGCAAGCAATTGTCTGTGATTGATTTTGGAAAACAGGAAAGAAAAAAGAGGTTGCGGAACTGGAACAGGAGATTTCCGGCAGTAAAGAGGAATTATCTGATATTCTTTATCAGCAGACAGCGGCAGAACAGAAAACGGAGCAGATACGGAAAGAGGGCGAAGCGATTCGGCAGGAAGTATCGGCACTTTCCACAACAAATCATCTGTTGAGAGAACAGACAGAAACACTGACAGAGGATAAGGAAAAGCTGTTATCCGAAAATGAGAAGTTGGAAAAGCAGCAGAAAAAGTTACAGCAGGAACTTAATAAAATGGTGCAGTCTAAGGAAGTCATGGAGCGTAATATACACGCCTATGATGAAGATGTGAAATGGCAGTTAGCAGAGCCAGAAGCATTGATGAGCGCAAAGGCTTATCGGGATAAAAAGGCTATACCGCTTGTGGAGAAATTGAAAGAGGTGGTAAAAAGTCTGACTATTAAATGCGTACAGCTTGCGGAGCAGTGTAAAAAGCTGACTGCTAAAGTGGATGGGCAACAAAAACAGATTAGCCGCTTGACGGATAAGGTCATGGAACAGAGCAACACCATAGACCGATTGCAAGAAAAAGTGTCTGATTTGGGACGTTTGGAGCGTCATTTTGGCAGGGAACAGGTACGATTGATAGTAGAACGGTCAAAGATATTAGAAGAGGCAGAAAGGGTAAATAAACACCCGAAACGTGCCTTTGAAATGAGCCGATAGAAGGGGGATTGATAAAATATGACGGATATGGAAAAGAAAGTCATGGTGCGGCTGTGTGCAAAGATTCTGACAGAAACAGAATTGTATGATACGGATATGGATGTGCGTAACTTGATTGACTGGATATGTGTGTCGGAGCAAATCAAGACGAACAACAATACAATCCGTAATTTGACTGGAGAATACAAGAAGATAGAGCGGGATTGTCGGGATGGAGTGAGGGCGCAGTTGGAGCGCATGAAAGAACTTTGCAAAGAACGGAATAATCTGTATGAGAAACAGAATGACTTGAAAGGGTAGAAACAAAAGATTGAAAAGTCGTTGGAGCGATAAGAAATGTAGGGCGTGGCGGTGTTGCTATGCCCTGTATTTTATGGTGGCGAATACAGAGTGAAAGTGCTATAATCGAAAGCATGGTTTAAGATATGGGAGATTAAATGGCATGGAAATAATTCTTTGGCAGAGATAGAAAAGCTATAAATATATTGAAATTTTAAGGAGTGTGGAGTAATGGATAACTGGTTTACAATAGATAAAATTGATGCAAATACATATATTATCAGCGAATATCGACATTGGGAGGAAACACATTGTTATCTGTTGATTGGAAATACTCGAAGCCTGCTTATTGATACGGGGCTTGGTATTTCAAATATATATAAGGAAGTGCTGAAACTTACCGATAAACCAATTACGGCAGTTGCCACGCATATTCACTGGGATCATATTGGAGGACATAAGTATTTTCCGGATTTTTATGCTCACGCTGATGAATTGGAGTGGTTGAATGGTAAATTTCCTTTATCAATTGAAACGATTAGAGAGATGGTCGTAGATCGCTGTGATTTGCCCGAAGGCTTTTGCGTGAATGATTATGAATTTTTTCAGGGTATGCCAACAAAAGTGCTGACAGACCATAACATCATTGACATTGGCGGTAGGGAAATTGAAGTGCTGCATACTCCCGGACATTCTCCGGGGCATTTGTGTTTTTGGGAAAAAAGCAAGGGATATTTATTTACAGGTGATTTGGTTTATAAAGATATTTTGTTTGCTTATTATCCGTCTACTGATCCGGAGGCATACCTTGATTCTTTGGAAAGAGTTGCGGCATTGCCTGTGAAAAAAGTATTTCCGGCACATCATTCACTGGATATAAAGCAGGAAATCTTAATTCGTATGCGGGAAGCGTTTAGAAATCTTAAGGCGGACGGAAAACTTCATCATGGCAGTGGGACATTTGATTATGGGGACTGGGGAGTGTGGTTATAGAAAGTAAGCTGTGGCAAAAATAATGTTCCTTTTGGTGATTATTGACACATGGTGCTAGCACCATGTAAATTAAAGCAGATAAGGGAAATGATAATATGGCAATTTGCAGTTATATGCGGATTGCCATATTTTTGTGGAAAAATGGGCGTTTATATGGTAACATATAAAAGCAAAGATAAAAACACAACGCAAGGTAATCTTGCAGAACTGGTAGGTAGTCCAGTCGCACCGATTTGGTGTAAGTAGCCCTCCCTCCTTAGGGTCGTCCATTCTTTGTTCATCACAATTATTTTAAGGAGGAATTGTCATGGATAAAGTATCGGGAAAGTTGACAGTATTTTTTGAGGAATCATTTTGGGTGGGAGTGTTTGAACATGTATCAGATGGAAAGCTATCTGTGTGTAAGGTTACGTTTGGCGCAGAACCAAAAGATTATGAGGTTTACGATTTTGTTCTGAAAAATTACTATTGGTTACGATTTAGCCCTGCTGTAGTAACTGATGTAAAGGAAGCGGATCGTAATCCTAAACGGGTACAACGTGAAGTACGAAAACAGGTACAGAATACTGGGGTAGGAACAAAATCGCAACAGGCTTTGAAATTACA
>DLOQ01000062.1:0-36270 GCA_002479655.1 Lachnospiraceae bacterium UBA7480 | reverse complement strand
ACAGCGGCAGTTTGAACTGAAACAGCAGAAAAGGAAAGAGAAGCATAGAGGTAGGTAATGTCTGCCCTTGTTTCAGCAAAAAGAAGGATAATATTAAAATGTTAGGGAAGAAAGTACTTTCAGATAAATATGTGACGAAACTATATACAATTTTTAAACAAAAAAAGTGGAGGATACGGGAGAATGGCAACTATTCGGTTTTCGATAGATTTTGTAGTCGATTAGCAGAGTTGGAAAATGATAAAGAAAGAGATTTAATAATTGAGCTTACAAATGAATTTTTGTGGATAAAATCAAATATGTATGAAGAATATTTATTGACAGCATTAAAAATGTTATTTGATAGTAAAGAGTGGGAGCCGGATAAAGACAAAAATATTTATATATGCCCATTATTACCCCCAAATGACTTTGGAAAATTAAAAAGTAGTACATATATGCTATATTTGTGCCAGAGTATATTAATGCGTACATATTTTGAATTTCAAGAAAGTCAGATACGTATTTGTGAAACACCAGAAGTATTAAAGATACATCAGGATAGGGTTGGTTCATTAATCTTAATAGATGATTTTATCGGCAGTGGAGAGACTGCACTAGGATGTCTAGAATATTTAAAATTTTTAAAAGATTCAAATAAGAAAATATATATTGTATCTTTAGTAGCACAAGAAGAAGGGATAAATAATATTAGCAAAGAAAATGTTTCAGTATTTACTGCACTGACAAGAAAAAAAGCTATAACAGATACATATCCTGAATCAGAAGCAAAAGAGAAGATTGAAGTAATGGAAAATATTAGTAAACATTTACATGCGCCTAAAGGAATGGAATTAGGATATGCGGATACGGAAAGTTTGGTGGCAATGATAAAAACGCCTAATAATACATTTCCAGTGTATTGGTACGAGAATAAAAAAAATACCTATGCACCATTTGTAAGAAAAGAAAATGTAAAAGTTATAAGGAGTTAAGGAAGATGAAAGAATCGACAGAATTTCTGATATTAGATACAATAAAAAGGCATTCCTCCATTATGCCTTTATTTACTGCTGGTTATTCTTATTCAAAGGTTATTGAGTGGGTTAATCAGTTGGAGAAAGATGGAAAAATATGTTATAATGAAATGGAACAAAGAATACTAAGTGATGTTGGTTTAACTAGATGGGGGATTATAAAAAAGAAAAAAAATGGGTTTACAATTTTGCCATTAAATAGTTACAAAGTGAAGAAAATGGATATGGACGAAATATATTTACCATGATATAATATTAAATAACCTTTGGAATCTTTAGACTTTGCACTTATGTGCGGGATTAGCGAGTCGTTAATCTTTGAGGAACTTACTTTTCGAGCCGGGGTAATACTTGTCCATGATTTTACAGGAGTAAAATCCTGAACAAGTATTACGGGTCGTGATTTTGTTCCAAAATCACTCTGATATTTCTTTTCTGTCGAAAAGAAATATACGATACTTTTGGTAAAGATTTCAAAGGTTTTAAAGTGGTGATAAAATGGAATGGATAGAGTATGAATTAAAATTTGTAGATGCAGCGAAAAAAAAGCAAAAAAGTAAAAAATATTGTGATCAATGGCTAGGATATGCAAAAAAATTATGGAACTGTGATTTGCCTATAATATTTACACAGAATCATTTATGTGCATTGTTAGGATATGAACCTATATATGTGTATGCGGTTTCTAATTCTCCTCATAATTTTTATCATTGTTATCAAATACCAAAAAAAAATGTGGGAAAAAGGAATATATCTGAACCGCTTCCAAATTTGAAAGAAATACAACGGTGGATTCTAGAGAATGTTTTGTATAAGTTTGAGGTAAGCCCATATGCAAAAGCTTATATAAAAGGTAAATCTATTAAAGACAATGTTCGCTTTCATAGAAGGCAGAAAAAAGTGTTATCTCTTGACATCAAGGATTTTTACAATCATTTGACAGATTGGATGGTTTATCAACTATTTATCGAGGCTGGTTATAGCGAATCTGTGGCAATGATGTTGACAAATTTGTGCTGTTTGGAAGGGAGTCTACCGCAAGGGGCACCTACTAGTGCAGCTTTATCAAATATATTGATGAAAAATTTTGATTATAAAATAGGCGAATTTTGTAAAATGTCTAAGATTCGTTTTACTAGATATGCAGATGATATGACGTTTTCTGGAGATTTTAATGAAGCGAAAGTAATTTCTTTTGTTAAGAAAAATTTGAAAGAATTACAATTGTCTATTAATGAAGCAAAAACAAGGGTTCGAAAACAAGGACAGCAACAAGAAGTAACAGGGGTTGTAGTAAATTATAAACCTCAACTTGCTAAAAGTGTTAGAAAAGATATTCGTAAAGACTTGTATTATATAAATAAATATGGATTACAATCACATTTAAAATATATACAAGAGGAACGTAGCAAATATCTTGAACATTTGTTTGGATTGATAAATTATGCGTTATTTATCAATCCAGACGATGAAGAAATGAAGAGTTATAAAGCCAACATAAAATATCTTATGAAGAAAGAAACACTTAATGAGATTAAATAATGTGGAATTATGTGTGTTGTTGTGATAGAGTTCGGATTCTTTAGGCGTTAAAATTAACATGTGCTAGAACCATGTTGATAGAGCATACAAGGGAAAAATAAATTGATTTGATTGGCTCTATTTTGGCTCTACAAATTCTGACTGTCATAAATACGAGAGTATTTTTGGGTGAATAAGGATAATAAAAACATTCAAAATCAAAGAAAAGCAACTAATTCAATTTATCTGCCGAGGAGTTCGAATAGACAAACTGTCCTTGCAGAAGCAATTTTTCCCCGCTGCAGAATTAAAATTTTCATGAGATGGAAACCAAGAACCAATAGAATCAACAGATGGGCCTTGAGGGATCAAACTCTCTTCTCTCTCTTTTTTCTTTCGGTTTAAAAAGGGTGGTGGTGTCTTGAGTGTGGGAAAAATTAGAGAAAGAGGAGAGGAGAAAGAGAGAGTTCGAGCTGGACAGATAGAGAGGAGAAGATAGTTATGGGATTGTTTGACAAGATTAAAAAGCCAAAGGCATCCGTTATGCCCCGGCGTTCCGGAGTGATGGAATTAATCTTTTGTCCGGTACAGAATCTGGAGGATATCATGAGCCGGATGGAGGTTGCCTTTTGTTTGGAGCGGGGCGGCACCGGCAACCGGATTACCCTGCACAATGGAGATATGGAGATTGCTTTCACCGGCTTTGTGGCAGACAAGGATACCGAGGATGGCAAGAAGGTTCAGCAGCAGCTTCAGGGTGTCTGGGCTTACTACCGCCAGATCAAGACGGAACAGGTGGATATCCAGCGGAATCTGCTCTATCACCTGCGCCAGTGCAAGGGGATGGTGGAGGTGAATGCCACTTATGACGGGCCTCAGAATGCGGACAAGGAAAAAGCCATTTCCGCCCAGATGGGGGTGGCTACGGAAGCTCTTCAGGGAGTGTTGACCTGGGGCATGGACGCTTTGGTGAACAGCCGGGGACAGATTATTTTGGATAAAAAAGGTCATAGAAAGAAAAGAAGCTCCTTTNNTTTGGATAAAAAAGGTCATAGCGATCTGGATTATTATATGCCGCTGGAGCTCCAACCAGCAGAGGACTTTTGGAAGGACGCACCCCAGGAGGCACAGGAGCGGCGAAACCAATCCCTGATCCTGCTGCGGAACAGTCACATTTATGTCGCTCCTTGGCTGCCCTTGTTGGACGAACAATCGCAAGAGCCTGGGCGTACCTTGGAGGAAGTCTGCGGCCGGGCGGCAGCGCTGCTGGTTGTGTCCCTATACTCTGAGTGCCGACTAGGGGAGAAGATGTCCTATGAGAGGGCAAAAGAGTTTGTAGCCCCATTTATGGAGAACTATGGGGCAGAGAAATATTTTTCACCCAAGGAGAAGGAATATCTGGACGACCCTGACTCCACCCAGCAGACTCAAATCCAGTATGTCTGGCAGTATGAAAACCTGTGGGTAATGGAGTGGGCTCTGGGTCTGACCAATGACCTGTTCTGGCCTGACCGTATCTGCGATGTTCCCGGCTCTGTGCGGATGATGAAAAAGTATCCCGACATNNGCCGCCGCGAAATTGCGTCCACGTTCAGAGCTGCTGCAGCAGGCAGACTTGATTTATCGTCTCCACTGGGCCTGTGTGGATGCCCAGGTGATGGGAATGCCAGCTCCTCAGAAGGTGGAGTCCGGGGTTGTTATGTACCGCCATCGTGCCTTGTTCTGGCTGGCAGGCTGTGAAAATATGTGCCCGTGGGATGATGTGGATCTGTCCACCTGATGATGGCGTGATGCAGATATTATTGGCAGAGGATGTTGGCTCATTGCCTGTGGGAATACAATAATCATAGAAAGGGAGCATAACAGTTGCTGCAATAAAGATTGTTCATTGTGCTTCTCATTATAGAGATAAGTAAAAGCGGCAACATTTTGGCAACAGAAAATCAGCAAGCCAAAATAAAAGATGTAATTGAAGTAAAATATAGTGTGTATTTGCATGGGAATTAAACAAAAATAGTTAATAATAACAAAGAACACTCCAAGTCCGAGTGGTACGAAAGGACCGATAGCTATGAGTTATGATTTGATGGTTTTTGAAAAAACAAAAGCACCTACCACGAAAAAAGAGTTTATGGCGTGGTATGAAAAACAAACTGAATGGGGTGAAGAACATGATTATCAAACGGTTAGTGTGTCCTCCCCCGCTTTACAAAATTGGTTTATGGAAATGAAAGAAACATTTCCGCCTCTGAATGGGGAATATGCGCCTGCCCTTGAACTTCTGGATGAAGATGCAAATTTAGAAAGCCATACGGTAGATTACAGCATTGGCAGAGATGTAATTTATGCTGCGTTCGCATGGTCAGTGGCAGATGAAGCTTATGAACTTATGCGCAGCTTGGCTAAAAAGCACAAAGTTGGGTTTTTTGATGTAAGCGCAGACGATGGAGATATTATCTTACCGGATGGAACTCTTATAGAATGATGGGAGCCGGAACCGGATTGCAGGGAGGGAGTGGTGGCGCAGTTGAAACCCATGATGGAACTCTGCAAAGAGCGAAATAATCTGTATGAGAAGCAGAATGATTTGAAAAGGCAGAAATGCAAGGTTGAGAAAGGGTTGGAACGATAAGAAATGTGGGGCGTGGCGGTTGCTATGCCCCATATTATATAGTAGTCAATAGAGTGTGAAAGTGATATAATCAGAAAATAATCTGAATTTACTTAGGAGATGGGTTTTATATGAAAAAATATGTTATTTATAGGCATATAGGTAACTTATCTAATTCAAATAATGGCTGGATAAAAGAATTGAATTTGATTTCATGGAATGATAGAGAGCCTGTTTATGACATAAGGACATGGAATGAAGATCATACAAGATATGGAAAAGGAATTACAATTACGTCAAAGCAAATGGTTAGATTAAAAGAGTTATTAAGTGAAATCAATATATTTTAATGCTATAGAAATTGAAAGGAAATGGGGAACTATATGGAATGGCATGATATACTGTTTATGTGGTTGGGAATGACAAATCGGGACTTTGACAGGGGAGTATGATAGTGAAATCAAAAGAGGGTATCTTGATGCAATATAGAACTGTAACAGAAGATGATGTGAAAGGCTTGGCGGCGGCGATGAAAAAGTCATATGCTGAAGAACCGTGGAATGAGAAATGGAGTGAAGAAAAAGCGGTGCGCAGAGTCCGATCAATCATGGAGAATTATGAATCTTTTGGTATTGCGGCGGTCTGCGATCACGAGATCATTGGCGCTGCGCTTGGGTTTGTGGATCCTTATGCGGATGAAGATTTTTTCTTTGTATCAGAGCTGTTCGTTGTTCCTGAGTGGAAGAGAAAAGGCATAGGAAAGTGTCTGTTGTCTGAACTGGAAAAGCATTTACGGGAAAAAGGGATAAGGACGATACAGTTGATCTCAATTGAGCACAATCATGCTTTTTATAAAAAGGCGGGCTATAATCAGGATTGTGTTTCGGTGCTTTATAGAGAAATAGATGCGACGGCGCCGGATGAAAATTGAAAGAAAATAAGTGGATCAAAACGGAGGAATGAATTGTGAAAAAGAACTTTTGGGTATATAATAATTATGAAACTACTATGGATGAAATTACAATGATTTATCTAAAATATAAAGGGAGTAATAAAAATGGCTGTAGTAAGTATGGAAATACCTGATGAAATGATAGAATTTGCAATGCCATCAAACAAGGATGAGCAGCTTAAGATAAATGCTATGATACTGTATCCTTATATACAGCAGGGAATAATATCACATGGAAGAGCTGCTGAAATCCTTGGAATCTTCAAGATGGATTTGATTACTCTATATGGAAAAATGGGTTTATCTTATGTTGAGATGTCTGAGGATGAAATCGAAGAAGAACTTGACACAATCAGTTATCTGAAGGAAGTGATGTCATGATAATTATTTCAGATACAACTCCAATTATATCACTATTGAAGGCTGATCAGTTGGAATTATTGCAGAAATTGTATAAAACGGTTTTGGTGCCGCGGGCTGTATACAGAGAACTTACGGAGAATCCGGCATATATAAAAGAGGCAGAAGTAATTAAAGGAGAGAGCGAAGCAATAATCATGTATGATGAACAGAAAGCAGACCTTTTGCTGATGGATGAACATAAAGGGAGAAATGTTGCTAAACAGTTAAAGGTTCGATATATTGGGACAGCGGGTATTTTGATGCTTGCTTATGATAAAGGTATAATTCAAGCATCGACAGTTAAAGAGTGCATAGATTTAATGCTTGCAAATGGGATTAGGTTAGGGAAAAATATTTGTAATACAGTAATGGTTCATGTGGGTTTGGATGGTCGATATTAGAAAAGCATGTTGGGAACAACAATACCAATAGAGATTAGAAAAAAATCAGGGATTAAGGAGGGGAGCAAGGCGCTTTTTGGGGAGGAAGCAGGACGGATATATTTGACAAATTCCTCTATGGAAGCGCTGAGAGAGGCTCAGGCTGCATTTGCGGGAGAGGCAGAGAGACTTGGTTTGAAGACAGATGAGGATGTTGTGGCGTTGGTTAAGGAGCTGCGGAAGGAAAGAACGGTGAAGTAGTTGCGGATAAAGGTTGATACAAATGTACTGATTTCATTACTGGTCTTTTTCAGTAAGAAAATGAACCGGATGATGGAGTGTATTTTTATGGAGTACCAGATGGTTCTTTCTTCATATATTGTAGAAGAATTAAAGGATGTTGTAAAAAGAAAGTTCCCTGACAAGGTTGGAGTTGTAGATACATTGCTTGCTAAGATGAATTATGAGTATGTATATACTCCGGATATATTGAATGAAGCATTATTTGAAATCAGAGATGTAAAGGATTATCCGGTTCTATATACAGCAATATTGGAAGATGTGGATATTCTTGTAACAGGAGATGATGATTTTAATAATGTGAAGGTTGAAAAGCCAGAGATTCTGACACCGGCGGAGTTTATGGAGAGGTATTGTTGAATAAGATATAGCATGGCTGCTTTGCATGTATGAGGCGATTTAAAGAAGATAACGGAGTTGAAAATGAGAATATAGCAATTTAGATGAAGTCGCTGAATATCTCTGAATCAAGCCGGTTAGGTTTTATGGCTGGATTAGAAATCCCAAGAATGAGATGCATACTCATAAAATCATCGCTTTTAGAAAATTAAATGCTTCCAGATTTAGATAAGTGAGGTAACAGTGGGAAAAGTGCAATTGAGGACTGAAGTTCGGTTAATTGAGGTGTATAAATGTGGATAGGCATACTGTAGAACAACGGCATAAAAATATGCAGGCAATAAAGAATAAAGATTCTGAGATCGAGATTCTTCTTAGAAAAGAATTGTGGAGGCGAGGAATCAGATATCGGAAAAATGTAAAATCTGTTTTCGGTCATCCGGATATTGCCTTTATTGGAAAACGTGTGGCTGTCTTTTGTGATAGCGAGTTTTGGCATGGATATGATTGGGAAAATAAAAAAAATAATATCCATACACGGAGAGAGTTTTGGATTCCTAAAATCGAGCGGAATATCCAGAGGGATCTGGAAGTAAATGAAAAATTGAAGAACGATGGTTGGAGTGTTCTCCGTTTTTGGGGAAAAGAAATTAAGAATGACGTTATGGCTTGTGCCGATAAGATAGAAAAAACTTTGGAGGAACAGAATGTCTGATTTTGCAGGTGCTGAGTACATCAAATGTAAGCAATGGGCAGCTAAAAATATTCAAGACGGTTTCACATGGGAGGATGTTTCTCGTCTTTGCGTTCCAGAAGGCTGTGAAGAAGAGGAGTTTGATAGACTTCAGAATGAAGAATTGATTATTCCTCAGAATATGGAATTTTGTGATTGGAATTTGTTTGTTGAAGCTATCAAAGGAAGTTATACACAAATTACAGAGCTCTATGGGATTTCCAATGGCGAGACCAATAATTTGACGGTGCCTACCGATTCCGGATCAGCATGGGTCAAGTATAAAGAACACCTTCTTGGCAGACATACCGGTAAACCGAAAATGTCAGGAGAAGCTGTTGATATGCTTGAAAACAATTGTTATTGGATGTTGAAGCACTTTGAACGTGATACAAGAAGTATCGGTCCCGTAAAAGGTTTGGTAATGGGCAGTGTTCAGTCTGGGAAAACAGCTAATATGATAGGTCTTGTCACAATGGCGGCACATTACGATTGGAATATTTTTATTGTATTATCAGGCACTATTGATAACCTGAGAAAACAAACCAGAGACAGATTCATATCTGATCTTACAAAAAGTGGAGGCGTGAGCTGGCGTATACTGGATTGCACAAGCAATCCGGATTATATGATTGATGTGCAATCTAAGGAAAAGTACCTGACGGAGGATTTAAAACTTAATATCTATCAGTCCGGAAAGACAAATAATCAGTGGATGTACAGGTATGTATTTGTGTGTTTAAAAAATTCAAAAAGACTTCAAAATCTTATTACATGGTTACACGAGTATCCCGCAAAGGCTGCAAGAATGAGAATAATCATTATTGATGATGAGGCTGATCAGGCAAGCATAAACACTGTTAAAATGGGTAATCCGCAGGATGAGGAAGAAATCGAAAGAACAGCCGTAAACCAGTTGATTATTGATCTTGTCAAAGGTTGTGATAAGGAAGGGAATCCTTCATCTGCTGTGTTTCAAGCTGTAAATTATATCAGCTTTACTGCAACGCCTTATGCGAATGTCTTAAATGAAGCATACAAAGAATCGCTGTATCCGAGTAATTTTATATGCAGCTTACCGGAATCTAATGAATATTTCGGAGCCAAGGCAATTTGGGGAAGTAAAACAGATGAGGAGTATTCGGGATTGAATATTATACGAACAATACCGAGTCCTGAGGTGAATAAAATAAAGCAGCTACATAAAGGTCAGACATTTACTTTGCCTGATGAATTTCAGAAATCAGTGACTTGGTTTTTGTGTGCAGCAGCCATACTTCGCAATAGAGGGCATAAAAAACCCATCAGTATGTTGATTCATACAACTTCTATACAGAATGGTCATTTTGAAGAGTATGACACACTGAAAAACTGGTTATTAAGAGAACGTACGACCGGAAAAATCTTATCTCTTTGTGAGCAGGTATATTCAACTGAAAAGGACGAGTTTAGACTTGATGATTTGGAAGAAGGATATCCGAAGTATTTTAACCTTCAAAATGTATGCGATGAATTTCCTGATTTCGATATTTTGAAGACGGACATATCGACTATGCTCAATGATATTGTAAATATTGAAATGGGGGCGGATAAAGAACTGATTTATCATGAAAACGGTATCCATTTGTGCGTTGATAATTGCAGGGCAAATCGGGTAGCTGAAGAAGGTACATATCTTCGTGTTGTATATCCTTCGGGAGAAGAATTATCGAATATGAAGAAGGCTCCTGTGTTTATAGTTATGGGCGGTAATACACTATCTCGCGGGCTGACATTGGAAGGACTCGTTTGCACTTATTTTGCAAGAAATGTTAATCAGGCAGATACTTTAATGCAGATGGCAAGATGGTTCGGATATAGACAAGGGTATGAATTGCTTCAAAGAATATGGATGCCGGCATCGGTTCAACAAAAGTTTGAACTTATAGAAGAGATTGACGAGAAGTTAAAGGAAGAATTTGATGATTTCATGAAAAGAGGAAAGAGTCCGTCTGTGTTTGGCCCTCGAATCATGAGTTCATCAAAGATTGCCAGATTTGTGCTGACATCTAAAAACAAATCACAGAATATGATTGCGTGTGATGTTGATTTCAGCGGCGACAGTTATGAAGTAACCCAGTTTGATAATAGTGATGAAGATTTGATTCGGAATATACGGATAACAGAGGAATTCCTTCGGTTGTTGGGTGAAGCCAAGAAATCAGATGCTATTGATTCTGCATATGTATGGTTCGAAGCAGATTCAGAAAAAGTAATTTCCGAATTCATCGAGAAGTACACGATCTTTGATTGCTCTCCTTTACATGTGGATATTCCTATTTTCGTGGATTGGCTAAGACAAATGAACGGAGAAGGAAAATACCTGAAATGGAATATTGCTGTTGCAGGTGATAAGAAATCTGTTGATAGATGGGAGATTGCAGGGGCAGATGTTGGGAAGATTGAACGTTCGAAAAAGAAAAAACAAGAGAACTATGTCGATATCGGATCGTTGAGGTCAGGCAGAGATATTTTGAGCGATATATGTGTCAGTGAACTTTCTTCGGAAAAGAGAATTATGTTTGAAAACGGAAAGAAAAAAGGTAAAAATCTTGTACGACTCAGACATGAACTTGGCTTAGAAGACAGACCATTACTGCTTTTATATCGTATTGATAAGAACAAAGGGAAAGATTCGAAATACAGGGCTCGTATAGAAACCAATCAGGATATTATCGGATTCAGTATTGTAGTTTCTGGTCAGGAAACAGGATCGGATTATGTAAAAACGGTACAGGTAAGACAGCCTGAATAGAATTGCGACTAAGGAGAAGAGAAGTAGTATGTTAGACAGAGAGATTCTGAAAACCGATTACGGGGTATCATACGGAAGTGTGACGTTGAAATCTCTTCAGAATGATAATGTGCCTGAACTGGACTTGCTTGTCAGAGAAGCAATTTAAAACAGTTCTGATGCTGCGCTGATGGAAGAGGGAAAATCATATGCGGTGAATTTTCAATCCGGTAAGTTTGTGCCTGCAAAGTTTAATTCATTATTGTGTGGGATTGAAGATATATTAGACAGTCGATATCCGGAGTCGGAGGCAGACTATCTCGAAATCAGAGATACAAGAACCTCAGGATTGACCGGAAGCATACGAAAAACTGAGATTAAAAAGGACGATCACGGTAATTTTTTTAAGCTGATTTATGATACCGGGAAAAGGCAAACTATTTCGAATGCAGGAGGAAATTGGGGGTTCGGAAAAAGTGTTTACTATCGTGTGGGAATAGGAATAGTTGTTTTCTACAGTCGTATCAAGAATGATGAAGGTAATTATGAAAACAGGTTGATTATTACACTTGTTGAGGATGAGAGCCGTGTCGATCAGTATGGTAATGACTGTACTTTATTAAATTCCATAGAACCTTTGTCTGCAGGTAAGGCATGGTGGGGAATACGTGACGGGGAAGACCTACTCCCTTTAAATGATAATGAACTCGTTAATTCAGTTCTTGATGTATTTGGAATTAGATCATTTAAAGAGAAAGAGACAGGAACATCGATAGTAATTCCATATATAAAAACAAAGGAGTTGCTTGACGGAATCATTCCTGTTGAAGCAGAAATAAGAGAAGATGTAAGAGAACATTTTGTAAATAATTGGGCATCATCTGTGCCCTCCTATTTGCGGCTTGCCATTCAAAAATGGTATGCACCGAAAATACACAACAAAAAGCTATCGGTGTTCTGTCAAAATAAATGGCTTCTTGTTTCGGTAGATAATGTTCCGATTAGTAAACAGGATATGTTGCCATTTTTCAGATTGACACAGGATTTGTATTCTTATGCATTGGCAAAATCATATAATTATGAATATACAAGTGATGAATTCAGAAATATCACAATTCTTCCCGTAAATATCAGATCATATTTTGAAAGCGGAATGGGTTCGGGATATGTTGCGATAGCCAGGATTTCACAGACTGAGTTGAATGGGACGGAAAATGTACTCAGTCCATATGATTATATCGGGAAGTTCGAAGCTGACGGCGGATTTAATGAACCTATCGTTATGTTTGCCAGAGATCCAGGAATGGTAATCGATTATGCAATTACAGGTGCCTGGGTAAAGAATGTACCACCACCCGAAAGCCCGGAAGATTTTTTATTCGCCTTTTATGTACCGACTACGGAAAAAAGAATCAAGAGTGACTTGGGTGTTCCGGAGTATGCGGGAAAGACCTTAGGTGAATATTTGCGTGATTGTGAAGCATCTGACCATATGGCATGGACTGATCCTGTTAAGATGCAGATAGTGCAGAGAATTCAGAGGAATACGATTAATTCAATCATTGGGCATATAAAAAAAAGCTCGAAAGTAAATGTAGACGCCACAGCAAGCAAACTATCGAACCGGATAGGCAAGAATTTGCTTCCGAGAATCGGATATGGTAAGAAGAAATATTCCGGAGGCTCTGGCGGTGGAGACGGAACGGGAACAAAAATAACAAATGTCAGTTTTCAGATTAAATCTCAAGTGATACGTGGGAACGAAGTCGAGATGGATTTCGTACTTAAATTAATGCATGGAAAGAAAAATGCAGCAGTATCTTTGATGATTGCCTCTGAAGCAGGATGGATAGATGCAAAGTCTTGGAAGGACGATATAGGAACTGACTTTCCGATAAGCGTCACTCACTGCTATATTGATGAGGTGAAAACCGCTGTTTCTGATTATCCTATTGAAATAAAGAAGAACTGTGATACAGATAATGTTTCTGTTAAAACAGAGGAACTTACAGCAACATTAATAACCGAAAATGGTGATGATAATTTTACCCAGCTCCGGTTTTCTCCACATTTAATTAATCCGGAAATAAATGGGAAAATTAGGATTCGTGCATATGACAAAAAGTATCAGTATACATTCAGGATTGAGTAAGGAGAAATATTATGGAAAATATGTTGTTTTATCCGACGCTAACTCCTAAAATGGCTGAAGCAAGTGGAGTAAATGCTGACAAATACAGATTTACATATTCATATCAGGATAAGCTCTATGGTCTGCAACAGAAAGGCACAGCCACAATTAAATTGTCTGATCCTTTAGATATTTGGAAAATAGAGACGGAGGGATTAATTATCGAAAAGATCGTCCGTGTGGCTTATCCGAATCTTCTGAAAGGAAAAATGGGAATTGCGTGCCGAGATGCTGATTTAGGCATATGTATTATCTGGGTAAATAAAAAGCTGACACAAACCGGATATATCCTTCCGACATCTGATATTAATACAAGCCAGGGACGGGTTTGCAAATTTTATCATATCTTTAAGCCCGGATATATATCGGGAGATTTGGAACTCAGAATTATATTTTATATCAGGAAAAAGGCGGAGCTTGTTCAAGAGGATGAAGCGGATCTGATTAATGAAGACGGTGTTTCGGTAGGTGAAATTGAACGTACTGTCTTGGATTTCAGCAGCCTATATATGGAGTTTCCTATCGAAGAATATAAATCTGAAAATGAACCCCTGTGGTGGGTTGAATTTTCGCAATGGGAAGATCCGAAAACTATAGATATGTTTTCCAAAGACAGTTTATGTTTGTATTTGAATCCATACTACGCAGGTTGTCCGGCTCCGTCAACTAATGAGAATGGTGATTTGATTAAAAATTTTGACATGATGGTTGATATTTTGGCACAGACGTATTTGATGATGTTTCAGCGTTTGAGCGATGAAGATTTAAAAGCTACGAAACAAAATATTGGATTGGCTAATAATTCCATATGCAGCATTCTTCATCAGTTTATTGAAGACTGTTATGAAGAACTTCATTGGGAGTCTTCCGAAAAGCTTTTGAAAAGCTTGCAAAAGAATATAAGGATGAAGCTTCAGGAGGAACGTGAGTGATGGATTTTGGCAGATACAAACTTTCATTCAATGATGCTAAGAACAAAATTGAAACATATGATTATATGAATGATACAGAGTTCAGTGATCAAATAAGACATTGGGCGATGTTTGATGTCCCTGCAGATAATTACGGGATAGAGTACAAAGAAATCAGAAAGGGTGTTGTTGATACCTTTAAGAATGTGCTTGCTGAGAATGGAAAACGTATCGACTATAATCTTGATTTGAAGGTGGGAATCAGACTGTATGAACTTCTTAATCCCATGAACGAGTTTACTGTCATAGAGGCGAATGATGACGACATATGGCGATATATTTCTGTATGTGTGATGCCTGACATTACATTTATCAGATACCCGAATCAAAATGAAGACGTAAAAATTTTGAGTGAATACATACCGAATCTTTCTTATGCAATAGGTGTAAAGACGGAAAAAGATAGTGTCAGATTAAAAAAGAAGAGATTTTACTCACACACAAGAAGAATCTGGTTGAAAACGTTATGGTGGTATATCCATTTAGGATGGCAAGGGGATTCTGAAAACACTTATGAGGTTCTGAAGAATAATGGAACAAATATAATAAGCCATTTTATTGAAAGACCGGGAAGAGGATACAGAGAGCAGCTCGNNATGTTATATGCTTTTTCGTTATTACCGGAGCAAAGGGATAAAACATTTAGAGCTGCAGCAAAACTTAATCTTGCAAAATGCGTATCTTTAGAACCGGCGCTGACGGACGGCGGTGAATCGAAATATTCTGAAATGCTGTTTGATGAGGTATATGATAAGGAGGTGGAAGTCGGGGATGCTGAAGAAAGCAATATTGAATAATTGGGAAACTGACATATTAGGATATGCACAGGAAATTTCTCTTCTGGATTATACTGCTTATCCGGCTTGGACAGTTAAGCTGGATGATTCATATGGAGTTGCCATACCATATAACGGAAGGGAAGAAATAAACGAAAGCTTTGCAAATGCAAGAATTCGGAGCACAGAAATAAAAGTTCTGGCAGGAGATATAAAGAGGGTTATTTTGTTAACGACGGATTCCGTTGACATAAAGATGCCCTTTGCATTTCTTTGTGAAGCGTTGGTAGATCCGGGAGAGAATGGCATTTACAGAATACTTATTGAGGCATCTCCTGTAATGTGGTGGAAAGAATGGAAAGAACTTCTCGGAAACAAAAATATTGATGAGAGAATCTATGATGTTCTTGGAGAATTGTGCGTATTGAAATATGTTGTTGAAAGAGGAGAAGAAAGTGAGTGGAACGGTCCGGATGGTGCAACGTATGATATTGAAACTTCCGAGAGATTCATTGAAGTCAAATCAAGTATTAACAGAGAAAAACGAGAGGTGACAATCAGCAGTCAATTTCAACTGTTTTCAAACGGGAAACCATTGGTATTGGTTTTGTGTCGTTTTGAACCGACCGTTATGTCCGGAGTATCGATTGACAGTATCATTTCAGAGTTTGGAACAATCGGATATAACACGGTTCTTCTTAACCAAAAATTGGAGAATAAAGGTTTTGAGGTGGGAATGAGTGCTCGTAAAAAGAAATTCATTCTTCATGAGATGCTTCTTTACATAATAGATGAAAATTTCCCGAATTTAACACCTGCTTCATTTGTCGGTGGAGTTATGCCTTCGGGAATTACAAAAATAAATTATACAGTGGATTTATCGGGGCTGACTCCGATTTCACTGTTGTAAGGGGTAAACTATGATATATAAGACCATAGATTTGTGTGCTGGAATCGGAGGGATTCGTCGTGGTTTCGAGTTGACGGGCTTATTTGAAAATGTTTTATCGGCTGAAATTGATCCATATGCGGCCAAAACATATAGACATCTTTTCGGAGATGATCCTACAAATGATTTAACCTTGGAGGATTTTAAAAATGAGGTTGTAAATACAGAATACGACGTATTACTTGCGGGATTTCCCTGTCAAGCGTTCAGCAGGGTCGGAAAGCAATTGGGATTCAGAGATACGACGAGAGGGACTATATTTTTTGATATAGCGGACATTATTTCACGGACGAATCCAAGGGCAGTGTTTCTTGAAAATGTTGAGAATCTGGTTTCTCATGACAAAGGTAATACTATAGAGACAATAATAAAGACCTTAGAGGAGGAACTTGAATATAGGGTAATAGGTATATCTTTAGATGAAAACGGAAATTACAGTTACAGCAGAGCTACTCTTGTGAGAAATACGAGAGAATTCGGTCTTCCTCAAAATAGACCAAGGGTATATATTATGGCTTTCAGTAAGAAGATATACGGGAGGGCCATTAAACTTCTCAACGAACAGTTGCCAACAGGTAGAGATGAAACTATATTCAGAGACGTAACAGAAGTGCTTGATACAAATGTAGAAGATAAATATTACATGGCTAAGGGTTATTTAGAAACATTAAAAAAGCATAAGGCTAGGCAAAAAGATAACGGATACGGGTTCGGATACTGTGTTTTGAATAAAAATGGCGGAGAGCATCCTGTGGCATATACGATCCTTGCAACGGGTGGTTCAGGCAAGGAGCGCAATTTAATTTATCAGCCCAAAACGGGAGTTTCGGGGAAAACAATTAATGGAAAAAAAACCGTACTTAATTCTGAAGGAATCAGAGTAATGACTCCAAATGAATGGGGAAGACTTCAGGGGTTTATAGGCTATGGATTCATAGATGAAAACGGAGTGGATAAATTCAGTTTTCCGGAGGGTACAACAGACGGACAGAAGTATAAACAATTTGGTAACTCTGTATCTATTCCGGTTATCAGATCAATGGCCGAATTTATGCTCAAATGTTTTGAACTGCTGGAAGAACAACAATCAGATGTTATTCATGCAATGGCAGAGAATAATGTATTTTTTACCAAGCGTGATGTCATGGAGGTTCTTGATCTTAATCCTACTCAAGCAGGAGCACTTTTGAAGATGTTTGTTGAATCAGGCGAGTTATTGAGAGTGTCTCGTGGAAAGTCAACACGATACACTAAGAATAAGAAAGATGTAAAACTCCCGCCATACAGTCAGGAAGAAAAAGTGATTGAGTTGGCTGAGAAAAACGGGATTATCAGAAATGCAGATGTTCAGAAATTACTTGATATTACGCAGGATAGCGTAAATGTACTTCTATCTATAATGACAAAAAAAGGAATGCTGGTAAGAACTTCCCGTGGGAACTATAGCATTAAATAACATGGAACGAGGTGGTAAGCCATGACAGAATATGTTTTGATGACATATTATGTGAGGTATCTTAAAGAAATTAGAAAAGTGTCAGATTCTACGGTCAAACATTATCAAGATGCTCTACGATATATTTCGAAGTTTCTTGTCCGGAAAAACAAGCTGCAACAGTCAATTTATGAAATTCAAGATATAGGTGATCTTGAAATGTTACGAAATTATCTTTATTCTGATGCCGATTTTGTAGCACTGGATAAGAGAGGGCATCAAATGTACAGTGCAGGGTTTAACAACTATTATAAATTTGCTTGTGGAGAAGGCTTTGCAGATGTTTATAACCGGATTAGTCTGCTTGATACAGAGGTGCCGATACCGAAGAAGAAAAATACTTCGCAGACGACATGGAGAAGATCCTCTATTATTAAAGTTCAAACTATAGAATCCGCAGGTTACCTTTGTGAGATAGGCTCAGACCATAGAACATTTACAGCAAAAAGTACAGGTTATCAGTATATGGAAGGGCATCATATACTGCCAATGAAAATGCAAGATAAGTTCAGTAGTAGCCTTGACGTTTATGCAAATATAATTTGCCTTTGCCCAATCTGCCACAGAATGCTTCATTATGGTGTTGAATCTGAAAAGAGTAAAGTAATAGATAAAATATATTATGATCGCTCTGAGAGATTGGCATCAAGCGGGATTTGTCTTAGCAAAGAAGATTTTAGGAGTTTGGTGAAATAGCAGCTTGATGAATGTTTTTCGGCTTGTGATCCATTTTTTTCATCGATTATTTTAAATGGCAGATAATCATATAGACTATCTGCCATAATCTTGATCAGCCAGAATTAGTTTTTAGTAATTGATATCTCCGTCATTTGTGATACAATAATATAGGATGCTACACACTTCTGCAATGAATCCTTCATCGTCAGATAAATAGTTAAAAGAAGATACACTCCGGATAGAAAAAAGAGGCAGAAAGAGAGAAAAATAAAAATATGGATATGAATAAAAGAAAAACAAGAGGACTCGGTATCCGGATCAAGATTCTATTGCCTGCGAGCGCAGTGATCATACTGCTGTGTGTGAGCATGGGGATGAATTCTTATCTTCGTACAAAGGAAGGACTGATCGCCATGGGTGTTGAAGAAGCGCAGATGGCGGCAATCATCTCTACCAAGGCGATCGATATAGACCAATTGATGGAGGTCTCGGCAGAGAACGGAAAAGGTGAGGCGTATAGTGCGCTGTTCAATGCCATGTGCGGCATTAAGGATGACTGCGGGATCAAATATCTTTATACGCTTTATACAGACAAGAAAAATGTGTACTACGGCATTGACGCGGACACCACGAAATCCGGTCATGAGTATGGCTCCGTCTTTGAGGTGTCATATCAGGAGCTGAAGTCTGTTTTTGAAGGTGAGATGTATGTACAGGATTATATTGATTCTACGGATGACGGTCATTTGATCTCAGCATATATGCCGCTTGTCGACGGCAGCGGCAATATAATAGCGATTGTAGGCTGTGATTATGATGCTTCCAGAGTGGTAGAGCGTTTGAATACCGCATTGTGGCAGGCGATCCAGATTTCGGCAGTGAGTCTGATCATCGCTTTGATCGTCCTTAATCTTTTGGTTAGTAAAGTCATAAACAGGCTGCGCATGGTAGACGGCAAAATATATGAGCTGGTACATAATGAAGGCGATTTGACACAGACATTGGATGTTCATACAGGTGACGAGATGGAGATGATTGCGGAAAATGTCAACGACCTGCTTCAGCATATACGGAGCATTATGCTGAATATAGCTGAAAACTCGTCGTGTTTAAGGGAATCCTCACGCAAAACATCGAGCGAACTGTCGGATGCCGAAATGGGGATCACGGATGTATCCGCAGCCATGGAAGAAATGAGCGCGTCCATAGAGCAAGCCAACTCTTCCTTGGAAATGGTGAATGAATCCACTAAGCAGATCTTCACGGCAATAGAAAAAATATACGAGGAGGCTGAGAAAGGAAGGATTTCCTCCGATGGGATCAGAAATGACGCCTCAGAGGTTTACAGCCGCGCAGTGGAAGCAAAGCAGGATGCTGCGGTTCAGGTTGCCAATATGGCAGCATCTGTCCAAAGCAAGATTGAAAAGTCCAAAGATGTAGAAAAAATCAAAGACCTTACGAAAAATATTATCAATATTACTGATGCGACAAATCTTCTGTCATTAAATGCCAGCATTGAAGCAGCCAGAGCAGGGGAAGCAGGAAAGGGCTTTGCGGTAGTTGCAGGTGAGATCGGTAAGCTGGCGGCGGATTCTGCGGCATCCGCAACGGAGATCCAGAACGTGACTGCCGAGGTGATCCAGACGGTAGACGAGCTGGCGGCAGAGGCGGAAGAAATGATCACGTTTATGAATGAGACTGCGATACAGGGTTACGAAAAGCTTTTGGAAACAAGTGAAAGCTATCAGCATAATGTCGGAGACATGCATGGTATGATGCAGCAGTTTGCAGCGGAGAGCGAGCGCTTGAAGCGCAATATGAATGCGATCAAGGACTCTCTGAACGGGGTAAAAACAACGGTCGGTGAATGTGCAATAGGCATAATGAGTGTGACGGAGACTGCCGTGGAGCTGACGGGAAACCTTGTTGATATCGGAAAGGAAGCCGAAAATAATCTGGAAATTGTTGATCAATTAAATGCAGAGGTCGGAAAATTTAAATTATAAATCAATAAGCTTTATGGTTCAAAAGCGTCTATGCTGACTTACAGCGCAGGCGTTTTTGTTTGACGGGTAGGTTTTGAATTGATATGATGATATCGGAGGTAATGTTTATGTCGGATAATGTTGTAAAATCGAAAGAACATATGAAGGAGATCTTCAGTTATGTGACGCTGGTGGCAGGCGCGATGATCGCTGCTTTTTCCATTGAAGAATTTCTGGTTCCGTGTACGATCCTGGATGGAGGGATCGTGGGAATCTCGATTATGATCAATAATCTTAGCAAGATCCCTTTGGGAATACTGACCTTAGTGCTCAATATTCCGTTCCTGATCGTCGGTATGCGGAAGTTGGGAGCCAAATTTATTGTCAAATCTGCGGTTGCCATGGTGACATTTTCGGGGTTTCTGGAAATCTTTGCGCCGCTTACGAATATGACGCAGGAGTATCTTCTTGCCGTCTGTTTCGGAGGAGTGTTTCTGGGATTAGGCGTGGGACTCGTCATTCGCTCCGGCGGCTGCCTTGACGGGACGGAGACCGTGGCGATCTTTTTGAACCGTCGTTTTAATCTTCCGGTGGGGCAGACGGTTCTTCTCATCAATATTATAATCTATACGATTGCCGGTTTTCTATTTGGATTTGACCGCGCCATGTACAGCTTGTTGACGTATTTTATCACGTCAAAAGTGATTGATTTTGTGGAGACAGGTGTGGAACAGGCAAAAGCCGCCATGATCATGACGAATGAGGGACGCAGGATCGCCGACGAGATCTATAAGAAGATGGGGCGTACCGTGACGATCTTGGAGGGTGAAGGTCTGATCAGCGGAAAAAAGGTGATCCTCTACTGCGTACTGAACCGTCTTGAGATCTATCAACTCAAGCAGCTGATCGAAGAGATAGATGCGCAGGCTTTTATCACGATCAGTGATGTGTCGGAGATCATTGGAAATCATATTAAAAAGAAGGCGGAGAAATAAAATCTGTTGTAATGTTTCCAATGCCTTATCGTCATAAAGCCGGTATCCCGCTTCACTTTTCTCTGTCGGCTTCAACAATCCGATTTCATCATAGTAGTGAAGTGTGCGTACGCTGATACCTGTTAAATCCGATATTTCCTTTACCGTCCTCATAGCTGATGTCCTCCTGTTCTTGATACAATTACTTTAATCTATGACGTTCCGTGAGGGTCAATAGGAAATTTTAATTTTTTTGAGTATATCATATTTCGGAAGCTGTTGTCCTTTATGTCTTCCCTATATTCTATAGTGGAAAATGCAGAATCGAAATGATATAATAAAATCCATAAATTTGAGTGCAAATATTGTGCCTGCGTCATAGCATTAAAGTGCATTAAAATTCGCAGGTTACGGAAAGGCATGGTTATCATTATGAAAGAGTTTCCGGATTTTATGAAGAATCAATTGAATCACATTGACAGTTCCCAACAAAACACGCCGGACATAGATGGATATTACTATGAAGGAGCAGATGGAAGTCAAATTTGCTTTTGGACGTATTATTCAGATAGAAATTCAAAAGAAAATGTTCATGAATTTGATGAATATGTATTCTGCGTTTCCGGAGAGTATGTAGAGATATTTGATGGAAAAGAGCATATTTTACATTCCGGAGATGAACTTTTGATACCAAAGGGGATTCCTCACCATGGTAGAGTTACCAAAGGAACGAGAACCATTCACGCTTTTGGCGGAAAGAGAATATTATAGGCGTTTTGCAGAAAAGGTTCAAATAAGCAGAGACAGCTTATTGAGTATCATAAGAGAAAAGGGTATGATGAAAACGATACATGTAGTAGCAGCTATCATTAGGGACACAAATAAAAATGGAGAACCGATTATTTTTGCAACCCAAAGGGGATACGGAGATTTTAAAGGCGGCTGGGAATTCCCGGGAGGAAAGATAGAAGAAGGGGAGACGCCACAGGAAGCGCTTCAAAGAGAGATTATGGAAGAACTCAATACAGAAATAAAGGTGGGGGAGTTAGTTGATACGATTGAGTATGATTATTCCACATTTCATCTTTCTATGGATTGTTTTTGGGCAGAAGTTATATCCGGTGATCTGGTTCTGAAAGAGCATGAAGCGGCAAAATGGCTGACGAAGGAAGAATTAGATTCTGTTGAGTGGCTGCCGGCGGATGTTACATTGATTGAGAGACTGAAGAGGGGAATATGAAGGAAAAATGGGAGCAATAATTGAAAAATCTAAACAATCTAAACAATGTATCAATGTGAAAACTATATTTCAAAAAACGATTTTATATTTATCTTGTATCATTTTTGTATTTTTGTCGCAACCGTTCTATGCGATTGCAGCTGATGATATAGACTATTATACTATGGATTATGCGGCGATCAGCTCGCAAATAGCAAAGGATGTTGAGGAATATCATGTTCCGGGAATGGCTGTCATTGTAGTAGATAAAGATGAGGTATTGTTCGCGGAGACTTATGGTAATTGTGAAAGCATTGATACGCCGTTTATTATTGGTTCTATGAGTAAATCCTTTACTGCACTTTCTGTTATGCAGCTTTTTGAACAGGGAAAAATTGAACTGGACGCACCGATTTCCGGATATATCGATTGTTCGGGGTATCTAAAAGATCCTTCTGAGGGCGATGAGATTACGGTTAGAGAGCTGCTAAATCATACAAGCGGGCTTGATACCAATCATTATTTTGGCAATGCAAAAATCACCGAAAGCAAGGGGACTTATCGGTATTCCAATGTGGGCTATGGCCTGTTGGGAAAGATCGTGGAAGCAGTCAGTGGAATGAGTTATGAAGAATATGTGGAACAGAATATATTTCAGCCGTTAAACATGGAGCACTCGGCTGCCTCGCTTGAGAAGGGCAGGGAGAATGGTCTGATCAGCGGTTATCGTAATTATTTTGGTATTCCTGTTGCCGGAGAACCCAATTATCCTGATGGGAGCAATCCGTCAAGGGATTCGGCGCCGTATTCAACAGTGCCGGCAGGATATATCAGCTCAAGTGCCGCAGATATGGGAAAATATTTACAGATGTATTTAAACGGCGGTATGGATATCATCAGTCGGGACAGCATTGACAAGATGTTTTATGACTATGTTCCTCAGGATGAGAGTGGTCAGGATTTTTACGGTATGGGCTGGGGATATTCAAAGCAGTATAGTCAACCTCTTCTTAATCACGCAGGATTGGTAGAGAATTACACCTCAAATATGTTCCTGATTCCTGAAAAGGAAATAGGCATCATAGTCCTTGTCAATATGAATGATTATCTTGTGGATAATAATCTGTTGGGGAATATCATATTACCGCTGCTCGGTGAGGAAAGAGTTTCGCTGCCGGATCATGCGTACATCATCTTTCATGCTTTGATAGACTTGATTTATCTTGTGATTGTTTTTGTGTCGATTGCGCCCATTGTCTCTATCAGAAAATGGAAAAACAAACCTGGAACCAAAGGGTTGCTTGCAATTGATATTATGCGTCACGTCATATTCCCGTGTCTTCTCCTTGTGTTGCCTTATCTATTGGGCTCTCCCCTCTGGCTGGTATGGTATTTTGTGAAAGACTTGTTCTTTGTTTTGACGTTTGCCTGTGTTTTATTGTTCGGTACGGGAATATATAAAGCCGTGGTGGGCAGAAAACATTGTTGAAGTAGGAAAATTTGTATAAATTATATAACATCGACATAAAAGTTTAATGATTTCTTGAGTATTGATAAGCGTAAATTTTCACAGTAAATTTACGCTGTCTCCCTTTATTCTATAGTGGAAAATGCAGAATCGAAATGGTATAATAAAATCCATAAATTTGAATCTTTTAAATCTAAATTTCAGAGAGGATAAATATAGTGGGATTAATAATATCTTTAGTTGCGGGATTAATTGCGGGACTTTTAATGTTCTGCGGCGATATGTTACTGTATTATGATAAAAAGGATTATGTATCAGACGGAAGCTTTGATTCTGTTATTGAAATCATGAAAAATGTTTCCGAAAAAAGATTATACGCAGGCGGTCTGATAGGACCTGTTGCAGCATTTCTGTATTGTATTGGTTATTATCATATAGATTTGCATCCTTCTTGTGGAGGAGACAATTATATAGATTTGNNAATATAGTATTGATTTCTAATAACGAAATCTCTGTCTTGGCGACGATCGCTTTTCTGTCATCATGTATGGGAATTATTATCGGCGGTGCGTACCATAGTCATTGCGCATACCTCGGACTTATCGGAAAGCTGGACGATAAAAAGGCTATGGATGTCGTGATTCGGTATTTTTCTTTTATCAATAAATGTTCATTTCTGTTTCAGATCATCGGTTTGTTGATTCTGCTGATTTGTATTATTTGCGGTTGGACGATGCTGCCGAATTGTTTTGCGGTTATTACACCGGGAATTCTCTATCTGCTCCTGCCGCTGATAAAAAAATTACCCAAAGGAATACATATTATTGTATGCGGCGGATGGAGCAATCTGATATTTGTCATATATTATCTTGTATTACTGATTTACTTTTTAAAAGGGTAATTTTGCTTCGCTGGAATAATGGCATGGTTCATAAAACGAATTTTTATGAAAGGAAAAATGAATGATAAATACAACAGTTGCCGTAGAAGGCTTTGAGGGAATCTACTTTCCTGTAGGTGACAGACACGATAAAATAGTTATCGTTGTTTCCGGATCAAATGGCGGAATGAGCCTGACAAAAAAGTGCGCCGAGTTTTATTGCAAGAACGGTATCCCTGCTTTGGGGATTGCTTTATTTAAAACAAAAGGTACACAAAAAAATCTTGACAGAGTTCCGATGGAATATATTGAGTCCGCTGTTAAATGGTTGAAAAATAGAGGATATGATAAGATCGGGATAGATGGAACTTCAAAGGGCAGCGAAATAGCGCTTTTATCCGCGGCTGTGTTTCATGATTTGTCCTGTGTTATTGCGCGTGTTCCATCGTATTTTATCAGCGAGGGTTTGATCGCTCATGGTAAATCTAAAAAACCTTCCGGGACATCCTGCTGGAGTTATCATGGAGAAGAAATACCATTTGCGCCTTATAACTTCAGAAAATTTAACGTTCCTGCAATACTTCTTAAAGAAAAAGAACTTCATCTCTTGTCTGTTAACAAGGAAAAGACGGTTACAGAAGATACGATTATTCCTATCGAAAAAATCAATGGTCCGATTCTGCTTTTATCCTCTGTAAACGACAAAGTCTGGCCTTCCTATGAAAGCAGCTTGTATATGGAAAAGCGTCTAAAAGAAAAATCATTTTCGTTTCCATATAAGCACGTTGCATTTCCCAATCTAAGCCATGCAATGCTCACGGAATCAAGCATGCTTTATAAGCTGGCATTTAAATCTGAAAGGCAAAATGCAACTCAATGTGCAAAAGAAAGAAAACAGCTTGCAGACGAGCTGCTTAACTGGATCGAGAAGGTGTGGACTTGATATAACAGGAATTGATGTCTGATAATTATGATTTGGAGGTAAAAGGATTCGTTATGGAGTTTCACACATTTGGCAATAAAGCAAACAAAACATTACTCATAATGCATGGAATGATTTGTGATTGGAGAAAATTTTATGAGAAATTAGGTGGCTTGGCAGATAAATTCTTTCTGATTTTTCCTGCTATGAATGGGTGTTATGATGGCGCGCCGGATTTCATTAGTTTCTCTGAGGAATGTCGGGAAATTGAGGAGTATATTACAGAAAATTTCGACGGGAAAATATATGCTGTGTGTGGTTTCTCGCAAGGAGCAACGCTAATGACAGAGCTGCTTGCCAGAAATAATGTTTTGATTGAAAAAGCAATCCTTGACGGTGTATATGTTGCACATCAGGGAAAGCTGAGTGCATATTTCGGGTTAAAGGAATTTTTGCGCATGAAAAGCAATGGGGGAAAGCCCTCAAAAGCATTAGTGAAAGTAATGACGCTTATGGGATTAGATGAGAGTGATATGGGTGAACTTTCTATGATGTACTGGGACAGCAGTCCTGCGAGTATGAAAGCGAATCTGTATGAGAATTATACATATCACGCTAATCCATGTATCGCTGATAGTAAAACGAAAGTCTATCTGTGGTGCGGAAGCAAGGAACCCTATGCCAGAAAATCTCATAGAATCCTAAAAAAATATCTGAAGAATTACGAAGAACATATTTTCCAAAACTATGGGCATGGTCAGCTTATGTATAAGGATACGGATATTTTTATACAAGAGCTAAAGAAGGTGCTTGAATATGGTAATTTGAAAATGTAGTCGAAAGGAGCAGCTATGAAAGAACAAAAAAATATGGTTTGGCCTGATTATGAAAACTGTTTAGCGAATCTTCCTAATTCTATCTTGAAAAAATGGAAAATTCCAACCGTAGGAGCAACCTTGCCCCTTGCAGACAAATATCTGGAAAAAGATTATAAGAATGTTGTTGTTCTCATTTTAGATGGTATGGGGAAGGTCATTTTGGAGAAATTTCTTGATGAAATTGGACCTTTTCGAAGTCATCTTGCAGGCATCTACAAATCGGTATTTTTATCAACAACCGTAGCGGCAACGACTTCTGCCATGTCGGGGCTGCAGCCCTGTGAGCATAGCTGGCTTGGGTGGGATTGCTATTATCCGCAGGTTGATAAGAATGTTACTGTGTTTCTGAATACTGTTCAGGGAACTGAGGAGCCGGCGGCAGATTATAATGTTGCGTGGGCCGTAACTCCTTATGAGAATGTAGTGACTACAATAAATAAAGCAGGCGGTAAGGCATATGGCTGCGCTCCTTTCCTGGAACCTTATCCGGAGAGTATTGAAGAGATATGCGCACGAATCAAAGATTTATGCGAAAAACCTGAACGAAAATATATATATGCTTATTGGAATCAGCCCGATGGTTTATTGCATAAAAACGGCTGCGGTTCAGATGTTGTAAAAGATGCCCTTGAAAATATGGAGACAGTTGTCAATAAGCTTGCCGGGGAACTGGAGGATACGCTTATTATTGTCACGGCTGATCATGGACATATAGATACAGATTATGTTATCTTACAGGATTATCCGGACATATGTGATTGCTTAGTCCGGTTGCCGTCATTGGAACCGAGAGTCCTAAATCTCTTTGTAAAGGAAGATAAAAAGAAGTTTTTTGAAAAGGAATTTGCAAAAGAGTTCGGAGACAAATTTTTGCTTATGCCAATGGAAGAAGCAATAGAAAAAAATCTTTTCGGCACCGGAAGGCATCATAAAAATTTCAGGTCCATGTTAGGCGACTATTTAGCGATTGCAACAGATAATTTATCAATATATTATACCGGTGAGAGATGGGTTTCCATGCATGGCAGTTTGACGGAAGATGAGATGCTGATCCCGTTAATTGTATTCGATGCAGATTAGTTATAAAAATATGCCATGTAAAACAATGATTTTAGCGGCTTTTTGCAAAAAAACTAAAAGCTATAAAACTTGACATAAAGAAAAAAAACAAATACAATTATCAAAGATACAAAGAAACCAAGAATATTATTTCTTTGATTTGCATACAATAAGGAGGACAAAGATATGCCGGCGGCTATGATGAAAGGCAGTGTTCCTATGGAAATAAAAAAAGTGAGTATTTCTACAAAACGACAGATAACAATTCCTCAGAAGTTTTTTACTATGTTGGGATTTGATGCGGAAGCGGAATGTATGGTACGGGGGAATGAACTGGTGATTCGTCCTGCGAAAACAAATACAGGCGGGGAATTTGCCGAACAGATACTGGAGGACCTGATTGGTCAGGGATATAGCGGTAATGAGCTGCTTCAGCATTTTAAGCAGGCGCAAAGCCAGATCCGTCCGGCTGTGGAGGAGATGATGGGGGAAGCAGAGAGAGTTGCTGCTTCAGAATCCGAATATGAATCCTATGATGATGTTTTCGGCGTGGAGGAGAAGAAATGACAGAGATTCGTTTTCTGCCTCCTGCAGCAAAATTCATAAAGAAACTGAAAGATAAAAAGCTGAAAAGGCTATATCAGGAGGCGGTTGATAAAATCCGGGAGGATTATACGGTTGGCGAAGCCAAGACGGGAGATTTGTCGGGCGTGTATGGATATGATATTTATTATAACAAGACAAATTATGAACTTGCATATACAGTGGAATTTTTGGAAAATGTGGTGGTGGTTGTAATCATGGCAGGAACAAGAGAAAACTTTTATGACCAACTGAAGCAGTATATGAGGAAAATGTAATCAAGGAAGAAATCCATAGTTATCGGGGAGGCAGGAGAGAAATGACTTGCAGTATAAGGGAATGGGAGTTATCAGACGCAAGAGATTTGTCCATAGCTCTTTCAAATAAAAAAATACAGGATAATCTTCGGGACGGATTACCATATCCATACACAGAGCAAGACGGAGCGGATTTTATTTCTGCTATGCTTTCAGCAGATGAAAATGATACCTTTGCATTTGCTGTTACAGTAGACGGCAAAGTGATTGGCAGCATTGGTGTTTTTCGTCAGGGAAACATACATCGGCAGACTGCCGAGCTTGGATATTACATTGCGGAAGAATATTGGGGCAGGGGGATTATGACCGAAGCAGTAAAGCAAATTTGTGAATATGTTTTCAGCAAAAGTGATATTATCCGCATCTATGCAGAGCCGTTTGCATATAACGCCGCATCTTGCAGAGTGCTTGAAAAAGCAGGGTTTCAGTATGAGGGTACGTTGAGAAACAATGCCGTCAAGAACGGGAAAGTCGTCGATATGAAGATGTATTCTTTGCTAAAAGAGGATATATAATGCGTGATTTGAGTGAAATGGAATAGCTTTTTTAAGCAATGCTTAGAACATGATGCTGATATCATGTAAAATAAAATAGATAATGAAGATTTTTGGATATGGTAACAAGATTAAAATACGGGAATACAAATACATATTTTGTGCGTGGAGTAAACAGCGGAGTATTGATCGATACGGATTACGCAGGAACGCTGTCAGCTTTTTATAAAGAACTAAAGAAAAATCATATAGCAATCGCCGATATTACTTATCTTCTGGCAACGCATTATCATCCGGACCATATCGGGCTTGTTAGTGAGCTGACAAAATTGGGAATAAAATTGTTGCTTCTTGATACTCAATATGAATATGTGCATTTTGCTGATGAATTATTTAAGCGGGAAAAACATTTGCAATATGAGCCTATTGATGAAAAGAATGCCGTTATAATTACGCTTAAGGAAAGCAGAGAGTTTCTTGCCCATATGGGGATTGCGGGGGAAATCATTCCGACTGCAAGTCATAGTAAGGACAGCATTTCTGTGATTTTAGATAACGGAGAATGTTTGGTAGGCGATTTAGAACCAATAGAATATCTTGACGCTTATGAGGAAAATGCTGCTTTACAAAGTGACTGGAAACTTGTTATGAGCTATCATCCGAAGGTAATATATTATGCCCATGCTAATGAGAAGCGTTTTCGTGACATTGGTTTGATCGGAGAGTAAGAGATATGGATTATCAAATTCGGGAAATCAGAGAAAGTGAATATCCAATACTATCTGATTTTTTGTATGAAGCAATTTTTATTCCCGATGGAATGGAAAAGCCGCCAAAGTCTATTATCCGACAGCCGGAACTGCAAGTGTATATTGCCGATTTTGGCAAAGCGGATGATTGGTGTTTCGTTGCCGAAACAAACGAAAGGATCGTGGGTGCAGTATGGGTGCGTATCATGAATGACTATGGTCACATTGATGACGCAACACCTTCATTTGCCATATCTTTATATGAGGAATACAGGCACTTAGGGATTGGTTCATCGCTTATGAAGGTTATGCTGCAATTCCTGAAAGAGAAAGGATATCAGCAGACTTCTCTGTCTGTCCAGAAAGCAAACTATGCAGTGAATATGTATAGAAAATTAGGATTTAAGGTGGTTGACGAGACCGAAGAAGAATACATAATGATTTGCAAATTATGATAAGTAAAACAATCATATAAGCTCATATAGGAGGAATAATCATGCCATTTACTGAAATATGTATTTATCAGGTCAAGCCACAAAAGGTAGAGGAGTTTGAAAATCTGATGCTTGAAGTTAAAAACTTTTTGGAAAAGCAAGAAGGACTTCTCTCGCTTAAAATTACCCGCGTTGTAAAAAGCGTTAAGTATATGCTTTATTGGGAATTTGATACGAAAGAAAGCTATGGACTGGCACAGAAAAATCTTTATGAAAGCTATTGGAAGTCTATCGAAAAGTGCTTATTAGTTCCACATGATAAATACATAGGAGAAGTGTTATTTTGATGAAGTTTGAGCAAATGTATGAACCCCGGACAAAAGAAAAAGTCGTACGTAAAATTTTAGAAGCATTACCCGATTGGTTTGGAATTGAGGAAGCCAGAGAGCGGTATATTAAGGAGAGTGCAGAGCAGATATGCATTGGGGCAATTGATAATGAAGAATATGTTGGGTTCCTGTGTCTGAAAGAGACAGGAAAAGATACTTTAGAGCTTGCGGTAATGGGAGTTTTGAAAGAGTATCACAGGCAGGGTATCGGCAGAAAAATGTTTATGCTTGCAAAAGATATTGCTCATGAAAAAGGATACTCATTTTTACAGGTAAAGACAGTGCAGATGGGCAGATATGAGGATTATGATGATACAAACAGGTTTTATATCAGCCTTGGTTTCAAAGAATTTGAAGTGTTCCCAACACTGTGGGATGAAGCAAATCCGTGTCAGATATATGTGATGGCGGTAGAGGTGTAAGTGAAAAACAGGGAGTAATTTATGGAAACAAACAGCATATTATCAAGAAAAATACTGACAAACATTGAAGAAAATGTATCAAAGGTGATGATTGGGAAAAGGGACGTGACAAGACTGTTGCTTGCCGCTGTCGCAGCGGGCGGTCATGTGCTTTTAGAGGATGTTCCGGGAACGGGAAAGACGGTGCTTGCAAAGGCGCTTGCGAAGTCTATGGGCTGTAAGTTTGACAGGGTACAGTTTACGCCGGACCTGCTTCCGAGTGATGTGACGGGGCTGTCATTTTTTAATCAGGAGAAGGGTGCTTTTACATTTAAGGAAGGTCCCGTATTTACCAACATTTTACTGGCGGATGAGATAAACAGAGCCACCCCGAGGACGCAGTCAAGTCTTCTTGAATGTATGGCGGAGGGACAGGTGACCGTAGATGGAGAGACACGTATTTTAGATGCTCCATTTTTTGTCATAGCTACGCAGAATCCGGTGGAGACAATCGGCTGCTTTCCGCTGCCCGAAGCGCAGCTTGACCGCTTCCTTATGAAGATCAGCATGGGAGGTATGACAGGAAGTGAAGAAAGACAGATGATAGACCGCTTTATCAATGCAGAGCCGCTTGCCGAGATTGGGGCGGTATGCAGCGCGGAAGATATCAGGGAATTGCAGAAGGCATGTCGTCAGGTGTATGTACATACTGATTTGCGTGACTATATTGCCGCATTGGTACAGGAAACCAGAAAAAATAATGTGGGGGTGAGTCCGAGAGGAACACTTGCATTACTGCGTGTGTCACAAGCTTATGCGCTCGTACAGGAACGGGAGTACGTGGTGCCTGAGGATATCAAGGAGGTCGCGCACTGTGTATTGTGTCATAGACTGATTGGTGAATTTGATGAACCGCAAAAAACGGCTGTTGTTACAAATATTTTAAACAGTGTTGAACTGCCAACAGAGGACTGGTCAAAAAGATGATACTATTTCTATTACTTGGGATCCTGATAGTTTGCATGCTATGGGAGAACTATTATAAATGCCGGTGGTCAAAAGATGTATTGGTAAGATTGTGGTTTGAGTCTGCCTGCGTTTACGCCGGACAGGAGACAAAGCTGTATGAGGTTATTGAGAACAGAAAGGGCATGCCTGTCCCTGTTCTTGAAGTGGGATTTCACACAAAAAAAGAACTTGACTTTGCGAATGCTGACAATACCAATGTCAGCGATTATATTTATAAGAGGGACATTTTTGCAATACTGGGCAGGCAGAAGATCGTGCGGGAGATTCCCGTGAAATGTACAAAGCGCGGCAGGTATCAGGTATATGACGCGGAGATCACAACGCGTACCATGCTTTATGGAAGGCATTATAACAAAGGGATCGATACTCCTGCGGAAATCTATGTGTATCCTAAAATGACAGATCTGTCAGAGGTGATCACAATGTGCGAACAGATGCTGGGGACGCTTCAATGCGCGAAACGGCTCTATGAAGATCCGTTTGCTTTTCGTACGATAAGAAGCTATACGACAGACGACCCAATGAAGACGATCAATTGGAAAGCAAGCGCCAAAACAGGTTCGTTGATGGTCAATACCTATGATTCCGTACAATCCCAAAAGGCGATGATTTTTCTTGATGTGGAGGATGCAGGCATACTAAAACGCGAGGAACTGGTAGAAGAGAGCATAGCCATGGCGGCGACTCTTGTCAGAAAACTTCTCAGGCAGAACATAGAGGTTGGATTTTCCTATAATGGCGGCGGGCAGATCATGATGCCGACGAATAGCAAAAGCGCTCTGACGGGACTGGAGCGCATGCTTGCGGAATATGATCCGGAAACCGACAATAGGGATTTTGGGGAGCTGGTAAGGGAGCTTTTTACAGAGACGTTTGTAAAAAAGCCGCTTTCACAGGATACGCTTCTTGTATTTATCTCGAAAAATCTTGATCAGCTGCTTATGGACTGTATCAGGGATTATGTCGGGGGATATCAGACGTTGGTTGTAGCGCCTGTATATAGGAGTGAAAAGGCGGTTCAGAAAAATAAAATATATGCCATAAAAAGCAGGGACAATGTACGGGTATTGGTCAAGGAGGTGGAGAGAGGGTGATCTTGAATCGAAGCCTGAAAATAATGGGATATGCCCATGCCACACTTATTTTTGCGCTGCTGATCCCGTCTCTGTATGCGATTGCGGGGCTGTCGGATCCGGCGGGGGATGGTGTATTATATATCAAATGTTTTCTGATTTCGGTTCCTGTTATAGTTACCGAGAGGGCAGCGAAGCGTGTGAAACATCTTGCTGTATACATAGTGGTATGTGCTGCGTTATTGGCGGCTGTATGGGGCATGTTTGCGCTATTTAATGATTCCGGCGCTTATGCTGTCTGCTATTGTATCGGAATGTCTGCTGAGACATTTTATATCGTGATAAAGAGACTGAAAGGCAGATTAAAGGAGTCTCCCCGAAGAAAAGAAAGAGATCCGTTGGCGGCAAAGGAAGAGGAATTTCTGGATACTCCGTCACTGTCGTTTTTGTGGTATTTTGTCGCGGTCTATGTGCTTGGATTATTTCTAAAGGCAAAAGCATTATGTGATATGGCATTTTACAGTGCTGTCGTTTATCTTTTTCTGGCATTGTTCGCTGCATATTTTCGGGCGGCGCGGTCATATCTGGAAATCAATAAACGGATAAAGGGGATTCCAACAAGGCGTTTGTATGGCATAGGATTTTTCATGCTTTTGGTTTTTTCCCTGCTGCTTCTGGCGGGTATCCTTCCTTCTGTTTTTCTGGCAAATCACAGACAGTATATAGATATCAGCCGACGGGAATTTGTACCGTATGAATACCGGAGCCAAATAGAATTTGAAGGGATGTCATCGGTTGATATGAGCATGATGGAGATGATGTATGACGATGAACCGGTACCGGAACCGTCGAAATTTGCGAATGTACTGTTTGGGGTGATGGCGGGTATCTGTATTCTGGCTTTTGCCTACGGGATTATTATGGCAATCAGGCAGATATTCAAGGATTTCAGGAATAGCTACGATGAGAATGGAGATATCATAGAAGAGATACAGGTCAAAGAAAGATCTGACAGGGAAGAAATGCTGGTGAAGGGACACCGTCGGGCAGGCAGCGCGGCGGAAAAGATAAAGCGCAGATACCGGAAAATGATACGAAAACACAGAAAAGACAGACCCGCGCCATATGAATCGCCCACCGAGATCGAGGAAGGCGCCGGATTAAAAGACGATGAACAGATGCAGCAGTTACACAAAGTATATGAGGAAGTGCGCTATGGTAAAATGAGTGCGGATATGGTAAAATAAGCGCAGAAATTAAAACAGAGACAACTACATGGCGATATCTTAATATGCTTACAGATAGAGGATATGTTGTTTCGGAAGGCAGCACGAATAATGTGTTCTACAAGAGAAGTGAAAAACAATAAGTAGGAGAAGAACAGTTGAAACTTCTGGCTACAAATGGAATGCTTGTAAAACGTTCCTTGATCGTTAATGAGGAGGTTGTGCTTGTCGGTTTTAGGGAAGCGGAATGGAAAGAAAAATTATCGCTATGAGGCGTTTTTGATACGTATATGATGATTATGGGAGAGATGTGGTATGGTTTTTGAAAAGGCGACAAACGAAGACATCAAACAATTAACAAATCTGCGGATTGCATACTTGAAGGAAGATCATGGTGACTTGAAGAATAAAGAATTGGCAATCCTTGAAGAAGATTTGCCGCATTATTTTTCTAAGAATCTTAATAAAACGATCTTTGCATATATTTGCAGGAATGAACAAGAGATAGCTGCGTGCGCACTGTTACTTGTGGTTGAGAAACCAATGAGTCCCGCATTTATAAATGGTAAAACAGGTACCGTCTTAAATGTATATACGAAGCCGGAATATCGTCATAAGGGATATGCAAAAAAACTTATGAATATATTGCTTGAAGATGCTGCCGCTATGGAACTTTGTGTTGTGGAACTCAAGGCAACGGAAGATGGATATCCATTATATAAGTCAATCGGATTCAAAGATTCTGTTTCAAAATACCATCAAATGGAGTGGCATAAAAGATGGAATTGATATTTTATCGGATTTAGAATGACTGGTAGAGAATCGGGTACATTCCCATTACCATTTGTATTCCTCCATGATCTCTTTCATCTGCATTTCCACCCGTTCATCATTTATACCTTTTAGGCTTTGCACCAACGACACGATATCCACCATTCCATCTGTAACAAACATTTTCGGATCATATTTCCATAATTCTATTTCCACATAATCACTGTCTGCCACAAGCTTCGGGTCTACAAGATATTCCTTGGGAATATCCTTTGCAAGCTTCTTGTCCATGGCAAAAACTGTACATCTTGGGAAATTCAATATACTCTGCTTTGCCAATGCTGTTTCTCCTGCATAAGGTAGATCCATGTCAAAATGCATACTGTTGACATAGATTTTCTTCTGAACAGGTGACTGTAAATAGTCGTTTGAAAGCTGATATAAGTCCTTGCCAATCGCTACCGGTTTAACCAGTTTACTTGTTCCTTCCTTGTGAGTATCCAATAAACCAAGCGCTTGTAAATTCTGTACTGCCCTGCTGACATTCATAGCTGACATATTAAGTTGTACTGCAAGCTCTGACTGGCTTATTTTTTTAAGCTTTTTTTGATATACAAAATATAAAAGAAGATATTGTGATATTGCAGATATTTTTTCGACCTTCGCCATCTTGCCTACACACAATTCTTTTAAACACATCCCAAGTTCCGGAACATAGATTTGCGAATTTGGCACAATAAATGGAATCCTGCTTTTGATCAACGCATTTCTTTGATATGTTGAAACAGCATCAAGCCACAATATAGCTGACATACCTGCAGTTTTTTCAATTTCATTTATTTCTTTTTTAAAACCGGAAATATTAAAGTTATCAGAGTTATTCTTCATCAAGATGCTCCGCTTATTTTCGATAGACATCACATAGTACTCTCTCTTATTTCTCAAAAAAGAGGCAGATTATTCTTACCGTTCCAGTTTTCTATTTTTACACATAATCCGAATATTTCATCTAAATATTTTTTCATAATATAACTTTTTAACATTTTTGTTTTATACTAACATATATTTTGTTGATATTCAATATTTTTGTTAATTGTTTTATCTTTAAAACCTAATACAGTTGATTTCAAGCAACCCCCAAAACACTCTCCGACATCTTATATCCCCTTATTCTCTTGTATTATAAATACAAACAATTTAATCGCTTTAATTGTAAGTGTAAAAGATAAATGGTATAATTCGTTTATCGTTAAAGGAGAGATTGTGCTTGTAGGTTTTAGAGAAGCGGAATGGAAAGAAAAATTATAACTTTATAGGTAATTGCGAAACTCAC
>DLOQ01000085.1 GCA_002479655.1 Lachnospiraceae bacterium UBA7480 | reverse complement strand
ATTATCACTTCTTGGTTAATTACATTAGCTACCATAGAAAGGGCCATCCGAAAGGATGGCTCTTTTGTTGAGTAACAAATGAAAAAGCTTACCAAATCGGTACTTTACATTATTTTAAAAAAATTAAATTTAGGGGTAAAGTATTTTAAACTTGTTCCGATATATATTACAGAAAACAAAAGTACAGGTGTGTCGGAGATACATACAGTACTAAAAAGGAAAATCTTATTTCAAGGAGGAAAAAGGTATGGTAGTACAGCACAATTTAACAGCAATGAACAGCAACAGGATGTTAGGTATTACGACAAACGCTCAGGCAAAGTCAACTGAGAAGTTATCTTCCGGTTACAAAGTAAACAGAGCGGCAGATGATGCAGCAGGCTTGGCGATCAGCGAGAAGATGAGACGTCAGATCAAAGGTTTGACACAGGCTTCCGCAAATGCACAGGATGGTATTTCTTGTGTACAGACAGCTGAAGGTGCTCTGGCAGAAGTACATGATATGCTTCAGAGAATGAACACTCTGGCAGTTCAGGCTTCCAACGACACAATGACATCTGCAGACCGTGGATATCTTGACAGCGAAGTTCAGGCTCTTAAGAGCGAGATTGACCGTGTTGCAAGCACAACAACATTTAACGAGCAGAACCTGTTGGATGGTTCCTTTACAGGAAAGAATCTGCAGGTAGGTGCAGAGAAAGGTCAGTTCATCGCAATTTCTATCGGAAAGATGAACACAACCGGTATCAACATTAGCGGTGTAAACATCTCCGGTACAACCAACAGCGGTGCTCAGACAGCAATCTGCTCCATCAAGACAGCTCTTGCATCAGTATCCAAGATGCGTTCAGACCTTGGTGCAGTTCAGAACAGACTTGAGCACACCATCAAGAACCTGGATAATGTTGTTGAGAACACGACATCAGCTGAGTCCCAGATCCGTGATACGGATATGGCGACAGAGATGGTTCGCTACTCCAACAATCAGATTCTTGCTCAGGCAGGTACATCTATGTTGGCACAGGCAAACCAGTCCAACCAGAATGTATTATCACTTCTTGGTTAATTGATTCACTGAAAGGGGTGACCCAAAAGGTCGCCCTTTTTTAGTTGGAAAATTTTGAAAAGTGGTGTATAGTTAAATTATATCATATAATTTAGGAAGGCAGGCTGTCTTATCCGCGCGATGAAGAAATGCACAGCGGACATGCAATATTATATGATCCGGACATAGAAAAAAGAAAGGATATCGACAATACAATGGATTTTGCGGGACTTAAGGCATATTATTATAATTCGGAGAAGATCAACAAGGATGATATTATATGGGGGCTGCTGGAGCTTGGCGTGGATGTTACCATAGCGGAATATATCATTACCTTAAATGATTATACGCAGGAGCAATATCAGGAATTAGAAAAAACTCTGGGAGATACGGACTTTGTCGTAACACAGAATTTTTCACTGATGGTGGCGGAGCTTTGTTATCAGAAAAATTTGCCTTATATCTCATGGATTTATGACAGCCCTCAGGCGGCTTTATACCATAAAGAAGCATTTTATCCAACCAGCTATGTATTTGCGTTTGACCGGACACAGGTAGAAAGGCTGAAAACGCTTGGCTTAAAACAGGTGTACTATCAGCCGTTGGCAGCCAATATCGCGCGGACTTCCGCCTTGAATATCACGGATGAGGATATTGTCTCTTATGAAGCTGATATTGCGTTTGTCGGAACTCTTTATAAAAAAGATTATTTCGGGTCTCTTTTGGAGGCGATGGATCCGGCGCTGCGGAAGGCTTTTTGGGCGGAACTGGATGCGGTGGCATGTGATTGGGGAAAAGGGAAGACTGTGTTTGGCAAGCTGGATCCGGCGGTACGTGCCGCGGTGGACGGATGTGTTACCGACACTCCGGGATATCTGATAGATCATGAATTTTTGACGGATATCCTGATCGTTTCCGAGAATGTGGCGGGCATAGAGCGTAAGAGAGCTCTGACGCGGCTGGCGGAACGCTTTGAGACGCGCTTATATACCTATAGCGAGGTGGAGGAAGGAGAGCTTCCGGGGGTGGAGATCCATCCCAAGGTATCTTATGAGAGCGAGATGTATAAGGTATTTTTTGCCAGTAAGATCAATCTGAATCTTACGATGCGTTCCATTGAGACAGGCGTGCCGCAGAGAATCTTTGATATCATGAGTGTCGGCGGATTTGCCATGAGCAATTATCAGGAGGAGATGGAGGAGCTGTTTGTACCGGATAAGGAGATCGTACTTTTTCATGATCTGGATGAGATGATGGAGAAAGCGGCCTATTATCTTTCTCATGAAAAGGAACGCTTAAAGATAGCAATGGCAGGATATCAGAAGGTCAGGGAGGAGTATAACTATCCGAAGGCGCTGAAAAGGATGCTGGAGATTGCGTTACATTAATATTAAACGGCAATTTTGCCCACAGCAAAAGCGAACTTGTTCGCTTTTTAGCAGCGTTTTTCATTTCTATTTGAGCCAACAAAGGCGGCATGAGGGAGATTAGCGTGAAAAAAGTATTGTTCTTGGAATGGGAAAGCTATGGAAATCAATATATCAAGACAGAACTACGTTCCTTGGGATATGAGCTGGTGAGCTTTTTATTTTCCAATCATAAGGAGGATACAAGGAAAAGCGAAGAACTGGCTATGAAGATCGCATCTAAGATTTTGGAAACATCGCCAGCTTTCGTCTTTTCATTTAACTATTTCCCGGTGGCGGCAATCGCATGTAAGGCATGCCGGATACCATATCTTTCCTGGACATATGACAGTCCGTTTATCCAGATCTATTCTAAGACGATAGAATATGAGACCAATTATGCTTTTGTTTTTGACCGGTCGGAGTATGAAAGGCTGTGCCGGTTTGCGCCGGAACGGGTATATTATCTGCCTATGGCTGCGCCCGTAGAACTGTATGATCAGATGGAACCTGATGCCGGAAGACAGAAAAAATATGCGGCAGACATTGCCATGGTCGGTTCGATGTATACGGAACCAAAGCACCGTATCTTTAAGGCGATTGCTCAGGCAGATGACTATACGAAGGGATACCTGGAGGCATTGATACAGGCACAGAAGGGACTATATGGCTGTTCTATCTTGGAAGAGGCGCTGACGGAAGATATCATGGCGCGGATCAGAAAGGTATGTCCCATCGTGGCTGGGGGAGATGGTTTTGAGACAGCGGAATGGTCATTTGCCAGCTATTATCTGGCGAGAAGAGTGACGGCTTTGGAACGCAGGGAGGCGCTGGAAGCACTTTCAAGGCAATACGATGTGGCGCTTTATACGCCGGAAGCGACACCGAAGCTGCCAAAGGTAAGGAATCTGGGAACGGTAGATTACTACAAGGAAGCGCCCTATGCGATGAAGACGGCAAAGATCAATCTGAATATCACGCTTCGAAGCATTGTAAGTGGTATCCCACTCAGGGCGATGGATATTATGGGCTGCGGAGGCTTTTTGTTGACGAATTATCAGGCGGATTTTCTGGAGTATTTTGTACCGGAGAAGGATTATGTATATTATGAGGATCTGACGGATCTGGTGGAGAAAGCAGGATATTATCTCGCCCATGAGGAGGAGAGGATGGCGATCGCAAGAAGCGGTTATCAGAAGGTGAAGGAACAGCATACCTATCATGAGAGAGTTAGGCAGATGCTTATGATTGCAGGATTGCTTTAGTAATATAGAGCTGCTTGCGATGAATTGTCAATGCTGCACAATAAAATTTCTGCTATTGAGAGTTTCGCAATTACCTGCTACATCAACAGTGAGAGAGAATTTACGGACAATGATATAAGGTATCTGCAAGATAACAGATCGTATGGATAGACTGGCAGACTCCGGCTTTGATCAGCCGGTCTGCCAGATTTTTTCCTTCGGGAGCGATTTGTGCCCAGAAATGGTTGTTTTCCAGATAGGATTTGGAAAACAGTTTCCCGGAAAGCGGCAGGTCAAAGAGGGGAGATGCCGCCAGTTCCGCACGCGCCTGATCATTGCCGATCTGTAGAAGCGAGCAGGAGGCATTGGGGTTGATCTGCGTGGCAAAACGATCGCCGTCTTCGACCTCGGATACGGTAAGGCAGATCACGGCATCACAGGGATTGGAGGAAGAGATTTGTTTGTATTGCCGCAGCAAATCCATGTTCAGCCGGTCCTTTGGCTGCAGAAAGCAGACATAGGGGGCAAGGACATAGGAAGTAAGAAGTTCCTCGGCAATGCCATAGACCATGCAGTCTTCCGGCGTCCGCAGTTCGGGAGGCGTGGCATCGGGAGCAAAAGGAAAAAGCATTACAGAATCTGGATATTTTTGCTCAAATTTATTTAATTTGTCCCATGTATCGTCGTCGGAAGCAAAATTAAGAAAGATCAGCTGCACATGGGTTAGTCCCATTGTTTGTTCTTCCAGCGACCGGAAAAATCCATCCAGAACGCCGGAGGCATTATGGCATGGAATAATGGCGGTAATTATCATATCTTTTTGCTTTTTGGCCTGATTATGCAGCAGGGCATCATAACATTTCTTTGTATTAGGAGAGCGATATGTCATGGCATGCTCATAGCATATAAGAGCTTCTTCCGCGTTGCCCAGCGCTTCATAGATGCAGCCTAAGTTATGCCAGGGTGTGGCATTATTGCTTCCTTCGATATAATATTCGGTCAGGGTAAGGGCGTGGCGGAAAGCGCGGATTGCCTTTAAATGTTCATGATTTTCGAGGTAAATGCAGCCGAGCAGACAGACATAATCCGCATAAGAGGACAGTTGGTCATAATATGCTGCCAGATTCATTGCCTGCGCCTCACGATGGGTATGCAGCATGGAATATCCATAGGATACCAGCATGATCCTGACATAACTTATGGAGGTGTCTAAAGGGAGAGAGCAACCCTTATGATAATATTCATATTCCTGCTCGGCATCGCCGCAGAGTCCGAAACTTTGCCCGATCTGGTAATAAAGATAAGGATCGTTGGGAGATTTTTTTAATTCTTCAAATAATAAAGCGTTATTACGTTCTGCTTTTTGGCGGCGTTCTTCGGGTGTGCCCAGATATCCATCATGATATACGGTCAAAGGAATCTGATATGCATAAAGCTTCTTACCCTGACGGTGTGTGATCTGTTCATGGATGGTTCCCTTATAATGATAGAGGCGTCTGTCAAACAGCCGCTCTACAAGATCAACAGTGAACCTTTTACTAATGCCGTCGGAAGCAAAGCAGGCATTGCGCCTTCTGATCTGACCGATGGCATCGGGGTATTCTCGCAGGAGTTTTTTTATGGAGGGGATATCGATCTCTTCCACGTATTCGTCTGCGTCCAGAAAGAGGATATGGTCGTGGGAAGCCTTGGTCATGGCGTAGTTACGTGCTGCGCTGAAGTCGTTGCTCCAGTCAAAATGGTAGATTTTTGACGTATATTTTCCGGCAATGGAAACCGTATTGTCTGTAGAACCGGTATCCAGAACGATCACTTCCATGCCGGTAGGCGCTAAAGGCGCCAGACACCGGGCAATTTTCTTTTCTTCATTTTTGGTAATGATGCAGAAGGTAAAATCGTACATAGTGCGCTTCCTTTACGTTGTCATGATCTTTCACAAACGGTATAAATAGCATGGTGGAAAAATGTGTATCATCTGTTTCCTAAAAATTTTATTAATATCATTATAACAGCTCAATCAGCTATTTACAAATCTTTCCCTTAGAATGTATAATAGAACTAGTGTGAGAAGATGTGAGGTTAAGAGGTATGCGGATTCCGGCAGTTTTGGGGATAGAAAGTTTTTGTGAAAAAGATAAGGAGGCGGACGCTCAGGCTGAGGCAAGGATGACCGCCTATGTAGATAGTATCTTTGAAACCAGTGCAGAGAATAAACCGGTGATACAGACAGGGGTCTGCGCGATCAAAGGTAAGATCAATGAAAAGCTTCAGGAGAAAAGCGCCAATGCTTATGAAGCTGCTGTAGCAATGACCGGATTAGAGGAATATGAGAAGCTGACGGGTTATGACTATGAACTTTCCTGTTTTCAGACGGCAGTGAAGATCTACCGTATGGAAAGCGACAACCACGGCAATACCATTTTTGACAATATAGAATATATTGATGATTTCCAAGTGATTTTTCAGCAGATGGTGTATTACTTCCGGAGGATTCAGCTGCGTCTGGCAAAGCCTCTGCAGAAGGAGTGCATGACTTATATCAAGACCAAAAGATTGTCTGTATATGCAGTGATACAGATTCTGCTGGACTGCGGCATTGGTAATAAAGAAGAGGTCGCCTTGGTAATGGCGGATTTCTACGCAGAGTATAATATGTATAAAGAAGCGTTATTTCTGCTGGCAGTTATGATCGAGCAGGGAGATGCTTCTTATCAAGAATGTTTGAAAAATAAACGTGATGAATATCTGGGGAGAATCTGATGCGTATCAACAAACAAAAATTTTGTTTTATAATATGTACAACAAACGAGTTCTATCTAAATGAATGTTGTATGTATATTAATCAACTGAATATTCCGCATGGATTTTCCGTGGAAATCCTGCCCATTTCTGATGCGAAAAGCATGGCGGCAGGATATAATCAGGGGATTGCATCTACGGATGCAAAGTATAAGATCTATCTGCATCAGGATGTGACAATTATGAACCCCAATTTCCTGAATGATGTCTTGACGGTATTTAAACAGGATTATAAGATCGGGATGATTGGAATGATCGGTTCCCCGGTGCTTTCCTCCTGTGGCGTGATGTGGTATGGTGAACGGGTGGGCAATTTATACGAGATCGACCGGAACAATGTTGATTTTAATGGATATGAATATTGCAAAGAAGACGGCATGACAGATGTAGAGGCTGTGGATGGTCTTCTGATGGTGACGAAGGATGATTTGCCCTGGCGGGAAGACTTGTTTGATGGATGGGATTTCTACGATGTATCCCAAAGCTTTGAATTTCGTAAAAAGGGTTATCGGGTTGTCGTCCCGGAACAGAAAAAACCGTGGTGTGCCCATGACGACGGTACGATGAATCTGTGGAGTTATGACAGATACCGCAGGATCTTCCTGTCAGAATACGCTTCCATGATACATACCTATCAGACGTTGTAGCTGGGAAGTGGATAGTCGATTTTGGATTTTATGACTGGGATAATAGTTCTTTTAGACGTTCTTTAGAGCGGGGGTAATCCCCCGCTTTTTTGTAAAATTCGATGGCCATGTCACGATTGCCCAGCGCTTCGTTGATCACGGCGATATTGTGATAAGCAAAAAAGGTGGTCACACCTTCCGTACGGTTAGGCTTCATGGAAAGGCATTTTAAAAATTCCGTATAAGCTTTCAGATATATGTTGTTGTTCATATAGATCTGACCGATCAAAAAGACAAATTCCGGTGTATTGCTGAAGTCATCATAGATGGACAGCAGGGAAAGCGCTTCCTGCTCTCTTCCGGTAGCAAGCATACATTCGCCGTAGCCGATCACCATCATCTGGGCATATTCCAGCTTGGGGTCAATGTCATAGGCAAGCCCTTTTCCAAACCACTCATAGGCGGCTTCCATATCCCTGCACAGCATATAGCTTTGGCCGATCTGGAAATACAGATAAGGATTTTCCGGGTCTTTTTTTAGTTCTTGAAATAGGATCTCGTTGTTCCTTGCGGCTTTTTTGATAAGGATTTCCGGATCTTCTGCGTACCCGTTGTGAAAGATGCTGACCGGCAGCGGGCNNTGCCATATGGATGACGGTTATCGATGGGAGTCAGCTGCTCATGGATCGGCGAGGTAAAATGATAATGCTTCCGGTGGTACATGCGGTTCAACCGAAAATTACCTCTGGTGGTCATGTGATTCTCTTCGGAGGTGATAATAAAATGAAGGGAACCGACCTGTGATTCATGCTGAAGCATATATTCCTGCACTGCATTAATGTCAAAAGACTGCATATATTCATCTGCGTCGATGGAGATGATCCAGTCGTTTTTGGCACAGCCGGCGGCATAGTTTTTGGCGGCGGAAAAGTCGTTGATCCATTCAAAGTGGTAGATCGTGGAAAGATACTTCCCGGCGAGTTCCACGCTTCGGTCTGTAGAGCCGGTATCAACTAAAACGATCTCGCCATATGCCCCATCCGGTCCAAAACCATGCGCTGTCAATGCCTGGAGGCAGTTTTCAATATTTTTTTCTTCGTTTTTCATAATGATGCAAATAGAAATAGGGATCATAGTGAACCTCACGTATCTGATATTATTGAGCGGTTACAAAGCAATGACAACTGGTTAAAATTCATTACTTTCGTTTATAGTATATCACGATTTCTTCCGCGAGGGAAACGGATTTTCAACTGATTTTTATTAGATTTCCAATGATTTTCTAATGAATTATTATCGTTTGAAAATGGATTTCTCTGGTAGATTAATCCGTTTGTCTGTGGTAAAATAAGCGCAGAAGC
>DLOQ01000146.1:506-7254 GCA_002479655.1 Lachnospiraceae bacterium UBA7480 | reverse complement strand
GTAATTTTCAATGTGCTGCTGTCCGCTGATGCCGGAATCAATTTCTTCCTGTGTACGCGGGGTAAATTTTGTGGCGACCACATACTCATCACGCATCGCAAAATCCCGGAGAGCCTTTCCTACAAACTGCTCACTGGTTCCATTCTGATAGACAGGCGCCGTATCAAAAAAATTGATACCAAGCTCCAGACCGTGCTTTATGATCTCCCTCGTCCGGCTTTCATCCAGTGTCCATCTGTGCTGTCCTGTTGCCGCATTGCCAAAACCCATACATCCCATGCAGATGCGGGATACTTTCAGATCCGATTTTCCCAAATTCGTATACTTCATTATTTTCCCTTCATTCTCCAAAATCCAATCCAAGACCGTTTACCCATTCCATAACCGTATCCTGCGAATCGCTGCCACTAAAACGCTTACCTGTAAGCCATGCGGCATCACCGGTCAGCTTCTCCAGATTGACCGCACTGGAACCTATTCCACTACTGTCCGAAGTGCAGAACGACACTATCGTCTTACCGGAAAAATCATAGCTTTCCACAAATGTACTGACGATCCTCGGCGCATCGCCCCACCATATTGCGTGTCCAAATTGATACAATTTTTTCTTGGGTGTTATCGTTTTTACATTTACTGCAAACGCAGTAAAATCAACACTTTTCTAAAAGGCTGATGCACCCTTGCATGGGCGGCTATCGTTTTATTTTTCAGAATTGCCACACTTTCGATATTCCATAGTGTAAACTTTAACGATAACCTATTTTTCAGAGGTACTATCGTTATTTTTTGCACCCAAGGGATTATTGAGATTTTTAAACAATCATCCGAACTGAAAATTTATTTTCCATTATGGGAGTTCACTTAAATGAGATTGCAGCAGTTCAATAAATCTTTTGCAGGCAATTGGCATACTGGACTTGTCTTTATAACCAATTGCTATTGTTCTGGATATTCTCGGTTCTGTCGCACAAAGTCTGATCCTATAGTTTGTTCTGTGTAATACCAATTCTGCCAGAATGCTTATTCCCAGTCCCGCCTCTACCATAGTCATGATAGCATAATCATCGTGAATAGTATATTTAATATTTGGAGATTTACCAATAGCTTTAAAAACTTCCAATGGCTCATAGTAATGCCCCTCCTCCAAAAGAATAAAGGGTTCTTCCGCTAATAGTTCAAGGGGAATTACTTCTTTCTTGCCAAGTGGGTGGCTTTCCGGAAGAACAGCAAGCATAGCCCCTTCCTTTAACACAATGGTTTCAATTCCGGTAACTGCTTTGGGGTTTACAAAACCAAAATCAACAGCGCCTGTTTTTATCCATTCATAAATGGATGTATAATCACCTTGATGGATCACAAACTCAACTTCCGGATACTGTTCCTGAAATTCCTTTAGCAGATTAGGAAGCCAGTGAGCAGAAATACTGGCAAGTGTTCCCATACGGACTGTACCTGTTTTTAACTCTTTTATATCATTTACCTTTTCATGGACAGAGTAATACTGATAGATCAGCTTTTCAATATGTGGATACAGTTCCTTCCCTTCAAGAGTAAGCTTTGCTCCGGTCCGAAAACGGTTTACAAGTTTTAAGGACATTTCTTCCTCTAAAGAAGATATCATCTGGCTCATGGCAGATTGGGAATACCCCATAACTTCGGCCGCTCTGGAAAAACTTCCCATTTCAATAATTTTTTGCAGTGCAAGGTATCTGTTCATAAGTTCACTTTTCCTTATATTAGCATTAGATATTTTTGTTTTACTTATTTTAAACAGAAGTATATACTAAAATAAAAACAAAAGCAAGGAGCGGTCTTGATATGAATGAAAGAACTGTTGTAAAAAAGGCAGAGGCCAAAAAAAGGGTATTTAAAGGAGTGGATTTAGATTCTCTGGCAGTAGGCGAAAAATCAATGGTAACGAAAATGAATTACATTGTAGGAAATTATGCATCAGAGCATACCCATCCTCACGAGCAGTGTGGATATGTGATTTTAGGAAAATATCTCATGACTGTAGAAGAAAATGAGTTTATTCTGGAAACAGGTGACAGTTATGCTATTCCGGGAAATATGCCGCATTCTTTCAAAGTATTGGAAGCAGGAGAAGTTATTGATGTATTTACACCACGGAGGGAGGATTATTTGTAAAAATGAATGTAATCCAATATCAAGAGAAATATAAAAAAGACTTTATACAATTTAATACAGACTGGATCGTAGATAATTTCGGCTGTCTGGAAGAAGAAGATTTAGAAACCTTCAATCATATTGAGGAGAATTTAAAAAATGGGGCAATGATTTATTTTGCTGTTGACAATGGAAATGTTTTAGCAACGTGCATGGCGAAACCGCTTAGGGATGATGGGACATGGGAATTGTGTAAACTGGGTTCCAATAAACATCTTCCACATAAAGGAGCGGGAAGCGCTGTCTTTGAAGCTTCTATGAACTGGGCGGTACAACACCATGCAAAAAAACTTTTTATACTATCCAACAGCAAGTTGAAAGCAGCAATCCATATTTATGAAAAATATGGATTCCACGAAATTAAACTGGAAGATTATGAATATGCCAGAGGTGATATTGCTTTTGAATACACGGTTCCACAGGAAAAAGCTTCTTCTTTATCACAGAATTAAAAAATCCCAAAAACATCCTCATCCTATAATACCTATTGGAAAAGGCATCTGCTACAAAATAGCTGATGCCTCATTTATGCTACATTTCCAAAATATAATTCTTAATATACTTTTATACCCCGGCTGCTCCCGGCTTTAAATCTCCGTCCCGACTTCCACGCCGTTGCGGAAGGTGAAAACCACCCTGCCGTCCGGATAGACCGTTGCGAAATCCACAAGCCTGTGGAACCTCTTCTCGTTGAAATCCACCGGTAGCTCCGCCGTTTCGCCAAGCCCCGCAATAAAACCGCTGAAAATGTCATACTGGATTTTCTTTCTCTCCCACTCTTTCTCCAGGCTGTCCTCCCGGCTCTCCAAAGCGGCATACCGGCTGGCATNNACTTTTTGCGGTAGTCATGCTGGTCAAGTTTCCGGGTGGCATTCTCATCGACCAGCTTCTGGATCAGCCCGCCTGTCACTTCTTTCTCCCTGCTGACTGCCTCCAGCTCCGCATCAATGGCGCTGCTGTCGGACAGGGCCTCCATGACCGCTCTGCAGTCCCCGATGACCTCCTCCCGGTTTTCCATCAGGATGCCGAGCGCCTCCAGGAACAGTTCCTTTATCCTCTGCTCATACAGATGGAGCGTGGCGCACCTGCTTTCGCCTTTGAACTTGGCATTGCACTGCCATATCGATCGTTTCAAGGCAGGGTTATGTGCGTTTCCTATTTCCCCATGGATTGATCACTCGCAAATCTCACTGAAAAGCTTCTTTTCAAGACAGAAATGATTCAGAGTCCGCATCAGCTCTTCCGTATTAACAGGCTTTGTTAAATAGGCATTCATGCCTGCTTCAGCCGTTTTTTTAATATCTTCTTCATAGGTATCCGCTGTCATTGCAATAATCGGAATCGACGAAGCATCTTTTTTCGGTAATGCACGAATTTTCCTTGTGGCGGATAACCCATCCATAACCGGCATCCGAACATCCATTATAATGGCATCAAACGTCCCATCTGCACAATTATTAAAAATATTGACCGCTTTCTGTCCGTTTTCTGCTGTCACCACATCAATCCCCGCATCCTCTAATATGCTTTTTTCAATTTCCATATTCAGGGATTGATCTTCCACCAACAGAACTTTCTTTCCTTTCAGGCGTATTTCCTGATTGCTTTTCTCCTCCTCTTTTTTCTTTTGTGTTTCCGAAAAGTCAGGCATCACTCCGATATCAAATGCTATTTCCACTGTAAATTTGCTTCCGACACCCTGCTCGCTTTCGACACAAATTGTCCCGTTCATCAGATCCACTAATTTCTTTGTGATAGCCATGCCAAGACCGCTGCCTTTAAACCCGCTGTGGTTTCTGCTGTTTTCCTGAGAAAAGGAATCCCATATCTGCTCCAAAAATTCCGGTTTCATACCAATTCCGGTATCTTCAATCTCAAAACAATACATTGCTTTTTTATCATCGCAAAAAATCTCCCTCACATGAAAAAATATCTCTCCCCCGTCCGGTGTAAACTTAGCGGCATTGCTCAGTATATTGATAAGTATTCGGCGCAGATGCATTTCATCCCCCAACAGCACCGGATGGCGGAATATCCCAAAACTTTTGACCAATTCCACATCTTTCTGTATCAGAAGGCTGTCCGCAATACCCGCACAACTGTTTATCAGGTCACGTATATCCATAAGTTCATAGTTGATAATCATTTTACCGCTTTCGATCCTGCTGATATCTAAAACATCATTGAGCAGTGACAGCAGATACCCGGAAGTACTGTCGATCTTTTTCAGACAATCAAGCACTCTGTTCTTATCGTCAAAATGCTTCATTGCAATATTTGTCAAACCATCTATACCGCTGACCGGCGTTCGTATATCATGGGATATATGCGATAAGAAAACGCTTTTCATCCGATTGGATTCTTTTTCCTGCAAAACAGACATTTTTAGCGCTTGATTTTCTTTCTTTAAGTTAGAAATTTGTCGTTTTAATTTCTTTTTTTTCATAATTTGCTCCCATCTGCCCCTGTGGTAGCAGGCTCAAAAAATTTCGGAATTTATTTACTCACCAGAAAACCTTAATGATAGTCAGTATATATCACTCCACATTTTATATTGACCGTCATACAATCCCTTTAACTGTAACCCTGAAATATTGTCAATTGGATTTTCCACATTAACGACCACCACAACCGCATCTGTTCCAATCATATTTTTTGTCAGCAATTCTTCCTCATATTCTTTCAGTTCCCTTGAAGACATGGCAAACCCACATTCCCCATATATGGCGGCTGTCAATCCCGTCGTTGAGTCCGTGATCTGTATCGCAATCTCCGCATTGGGATTATAGGTCATATAATCCTCAGCCAAATCCTGTATGATAGGTGCCATGGACGAAGAACCGTTTATCATGATCTCTCCGCCAGAACGGTCCGAAAGAAAAGTTCCGGGTTGTTTCACTGCCATACAATACTGTCCTACAATATCCTGTCCTGCGGAAAGAATATAAGACAGAAAATCTTCTTCAACGGCACTTAGTTCCCCACTGTATGCAAGATAATAATTTCTGCACAATGCATACTGTCCCTTTTCTAGTGTTTTCTCAGATATTGATACTCCATCGACAGCTATTACTTTCAGATCATCTTCGTCGGAAATGGAACTGTATGCAACATACCCGATCGCATTCCTGTCCTCTGATACCTTTTCTATCATTTCCTCCGTAGATGCCGCAATTTCTTTTATGCCCGTCCCTTCCGTTTTTACCAGTCTTGCAAACTCATCCCTCGTCCCGGATCCCTCTTCTCTGGATATCACCACCACTTCTCCCATGGAAGATAAATCAGGGTTCTTCGTTTCGGCACCGCATCCTGCCAGAAAAGCACATAATATTACGCTTAAAACCGCTGCTTTTTTCCTATCCATTTATCTGCACCTCTTCCAACTGTCTTTCCATTCCCGTTTCGTCCAATTTCACATAGGCAACATGATCCATTGCTTCTTCAATAATACTTACGCAATTATCCGTAAGACGTTCAATATTATACAGCATATTGAAGTAATGACCGGTCAGCTCCGGATCGCAGGTTTTCTTCTCCACCCGTTTCAAATGCGCTTTTTTATTCTTTTTCTGTACCTTTCTGATATTGCTTTTGTCTATCGCAAGTAGCTCCGCCGCAGACGCGTCCCCTTCCGCAATACATATCATTGCCCGTGAAAATAAATGCGCTACCGCTTCTATACAGTCGGCAATTTCATCCTTTGCCTTATTTGACAGCTTTTTACCTTCCCTGAGTATCTGCCCGTAACTGTCTTCCACGTCCCGACATCTGTCCGCAATACGGTTCATGCTGTTCGATACCACCAAAAGTCCCGCTGTCTGTTCCGCCTGATTTTCTGTCAGTGTTCCTCTGGTAAAAAGTGTGGCAATATAAGTACCTATACTCTCCTGAAGCTGTTTTACCGTATTGCAGTTCTCATGAAAGCTCTCCTGCGCCCTTGCTGTTTCTTTTCCGGCGATAGAGTCTTTCAGCGCCGTCAGCATGGAACCCGTATAACCTGAAAGCCTTTCCAGCTCATTTGATATCAGATACATTGCCGCCACGGGCTGTCCAANNCTATCATCAAGATACTTCGGCGCGCAGTCCGCCGTCACCCTTGTGTCATCGCCCCTGACGATCCACATCACGATTTTGACCATGACCGAAATAAGAGGAAGCCATACAAGCGTACAGACAATATTAAATGTTGTATGCGCATTGGCGATCTGTCTGGCGATCACATCCACTTCATTTCCTTTCGGGGAAATATACTGTACGAATCTTGCCAGCAGCGGAATCCCGAAAAGAAATACCGCACTCCCGGTAATATTGAATACGCTGTGCGCAACCGCCGTCCGCTTTGCGTTCTTGGACTGCCCTATGGATGCTAAAAGCGCCGTAATTGTCGTACCGATATTGTCACCCAAAAGAATGGGAATCGCTCCGGTCAGTCCCATAACGCTTGAAACCCCATCCGGTCCCGCCTGTGAAGCAAAGTTCTGCAGCACCGCGATCGTTGCCGAACTGCTCTGTACAACAAGAGTCATGACCGCGCCCAAAAGCACTCCAAGCACTGGGACAT
>DLOQ01000146.1:0-462 GCA_002479655.1 Lachnospiraceae bacterium UBA7480 | reverse complement strand
AAATAACAGACCGAAAGAAAAGACCGCCATGCCGATATTCTGGATCTTTTCTTTTTTGGATACAAAATATATCATAAATCCGATGAATATCAGCGGATAAATATAATTACTGATTTTAAAAGCCATTAACTGCGCCGTCATAGTCGTACCGATATTCGCGCCAAAAATGACCGAAATCGCCTGCGGCAGAGTCATAAGCCCCGCACTTACAAAACCGATTGCCATGACGGTAGTTGCCGAACTGCTCTGCAGAACAGCGGTGACCAGAGCTCCCGCCAAAGCTCCCATGATCGGATTCTTTGTAAAAAACCCTAATATCTTCTTCATTTTCTCGCCCGCTGTCTTCTGAAGCGCGTCACTCATGCTGTTCATGCCATACAAAAACATGGCAAGACCGCCGATCAATCCGAAAATTGTTTTTACCGTGTCGTTCATTTTCACTCTCTCCCTATTTAGTCAAGT
>DLOQ01000110.1 GCA_002479655.1 Lachnospiraceae bacterium UBA7480 | reverse complement strand
AGTTGAAACTGCCGCCAGTGATGTCAGAGACAGTCCAAATGCCATCACTAAAGCTGTGCAGACAGCGGCAAATCTAAAAAACCTCTTCATTGGCAAATCCCTCCTTCCAAAAGATTGTGTGGCTATATCAAACCGTCAATGCGGCCGGATACCATATTTTAATTTACTTTCTCATAAAATAACTCTATAATCAGCGCATACAAAGCGTCATCATCCACATAAAACTCCTCAAATCCTCCGCCGCCGACCACGGTCTCCCCATCCAGCACATAGATGCCCTCCGTATTAAACGCGTAGTTGATATATGTAGTGGCAAGATACGTGACCTTGAAAGCATTGATATCCGTGACCGTATAGTCTGACAATTGCCGCAGCGCGGTGATCGGGAATGTGATATCCTCTTTTGTCATTTCGATCGCCTGCCTCGCAAATGCATTCAGATATTGTTTCTGCCTCGCCAGCCGCATGGATGCGCTGTCAAATATTTCCACATCCCTGTACTGCAGATAATAATAAGCGTCCATCCCTTCCAAGGTAACAGCATTTCCCAGCCCTTCCGCGATGACTTCGGTTCCCCATGGGACATTTTCCATAACTTCCAGCCTGACGCCTCCCACGCTGTCATTTAAGATCGGCACGGCAGCCCTATTCATGGCAATATATCCGTGGATCGGCAGTCCGTAAAACAGTCCGGATACCGCCTTCACCTGACGCTCGCAGCTGTCCTCCAGTCCGGAACCGTATCCATGCTGCAGACACACCTGCAACAGGTCGGTACGCACATAATTGTTATCACTGTCATAAACGTCTATCTCCGTCATGGAGTTGCGGTTGATGGCAATCAACTGTATCTCTTTGATATGCGGATTGATCACGACAAGAAAAAGCGTATCCGCCTGCCCGCCCATGATGTAATCCGTCACCTCTTCCGGTTCCGGCAGCTTTTCCAGACTGTCGACCCCCATCACAAGAAACGTCAGGATATCTTCGTTATATACATACGCCTCTCCCTGATACATGATCGCCTGTTTATCGCATTCTCCTTCCGGCGCCGCCTCCAGTTCGGGCAGAGCAGGAGCCTTCGCCGACGCACCGATCACAAGCTCGACTTTTCCCATACCCCGCACAAATAAAAAGATGGCAGCCGTAGCAATGCATATAATACTTAGGGTCTTTATCGTCCGCATCAGTACCCTGATAATAAATCTACCTAGCTTCATCCAATAACACTCCCTGCACCAGATATCTTTGATTTGGTGCATTTCTGATACATGTTGACAAGGTCAGCACCTGATCCTCCGCCGTAAATTCATACGACTCCACCGCATTATCCTTATCTCCCGTCAGGCGCAGAGTATCAGAAAGATACTCGACCCAGCTTTCATCATCCCACGCATGCCCGTAGATGATATGCGCATTGCTTCCCTCATAGGCCGCAAAGATCTCATAGACCTTGATGTCGTCCGGAAGATAGATGAAGATATACCTTGATTCTTCAAACACAGCTCTGTCCTCAAATCTATGAAGGCTGCCAAATCCGCTTCCATCCCTCATGTTATGTCCGTAAATCACCGTCATCCGGTCCGTAAAATCCCGGCTGTTGCAGGAACCCTCCGTATAGATGCCGCCCGGATATCCCATGGTGCCATTCAGATTATAATTCAGATAATAGGAATCATCCGTCGGATGCTGCACAACGGGGTCGTCTATATCCGTCCCCGGTACATAAAGCCATGCGTAAATGTCTTCATTTACTTCTGTTCTAAGCTGTTCAAAGTCCAGATTCTTTTCTGGAACGGTGATCCCATAGGTATCAAAATATGCCTGATATTTTTCCTCTATGGTATATTGCTCCCAAAGCTTTTCGTCTTCCACGTCTTCTTCCGGCGCTGTCTCAGAGCCTGCCGTATCGTCAGATATCTCTTCCGGCGGCGTCTCCGCTATCCCATTTACTTCTTCCGAAAGATCCTCTCTCTGATCCTGTGCCTGCTTCCCGACAAGATAGCCGCGCAGCCAAAATCCCCCAAAAAACATCGCTGCCGCCAACAGAAGAAGCGCTGCTGCCAGCCATATTTTCCTGCCTTTTTTCCCCTGTCCCATCAACAGTCCTGTCCTTCCGTCATCGCCTTCATCTTCTCATACACATCCCGCATCACCTGATCCGTCCGGCTTCTTGAAAATCCCATTGCGATCTCTCTGCTTCTCTTTCCCATCACAGCCGCCTGATCCGGATGTTCCATCACCGCTTTCATTGCAGCGACATATGCGTCAATATCCTTCGATTTACAGAGGATCCCATTATCAAAGACATATTCCCTGGTTCCCCTGTTATCGCCCGCGATCACCGGCAGACCACACGCCATGGCTTCCAGCGCCGCCATTCCAAGGCCTTCCCTGACAGACGGAAACAGAAAGCAGTCTGCGCTCTGATAATACCGCTCGATCTCCGTACAATATCCCGGAAGAAAGATCCTTCCCGAAAGGGAAAGCTGCCCGATCAGGCGTTCCAGTTCTTTTCGTTTTATCCCTTCACCGCAGATGATCAGCTTCGCCCGCCCACAATCCAGCTTTGCAAATGCTTTGATCACGGTCTCATGGTTCTTATTCCCATTCAGTTCCCCGACGGACAAAAACAGGTACTCTTCCTCTGCAACACCCAGCGCCTTTCTGTACTGCTGCCGCCGCTCCGGATCCGGCGTAAACCGCTGCGTATCCAGACCGACGCCCGGAATCATAGCGGTGCATCCGTTCTTCCTAAGACGGAAATGCTCAGAGAGCGCCTTATCTTCATGGTTGATCGTGATCAACTGATCTGTCCTGTATGCCAGCAGCCGTTCCACCGGGTAAAAAACCATCCAGTTGATCCACGGCGCATGTTTATAAAAATGGAAACCGTGCGCCGTATAAATAATATACGGCTGATGAATCCCTGTCATCCTGCCCAGGACGCCGCCCACCGGATTATGGCAGTGGATGATCCTGATATCTTCCTCTTTCACCAGCCTGATCAGCCGCCGCAGCGCAGCCAGATTCGCGGTTACTGCCAGCGGACTTTTTTCGATGGGTATCGGATGGCAGATGATCCCCTGCTTCTCCAATTCCTCCCTGTCACACTCATATACCGGCTTTTCAAAGTTAGAGGCATAATGAACCGTGTATCCCATCTCCTGCAGCATCCTGACATNNCTGCATCAGAAATTTCGGCAAAAATCCACCGATTGTAGTTATCAGCAGTATGTTCATTGCTGTCCGTACTCTTTATCCAAGTATTTTCCTTTCATTTTATGTAAACCAAACATTTGCAGGCAGACTCTCCGCACAAAATACAGTTACAGCACGCTTAAAGTCGCAGAATTAGTTATTCTGCGATTTTATCTGCACAATTCCTGTATTTTAAGGATTTATCAGGAACACTGACCCAGAAAATGACCACAAATAGAGCATAGGCTTTCCATATGACGGCGTTTGGCTTCGATGGTAGGATGCACATATCTGTTCAGCGTAAGCTGCACATCCGCATGACCAAGGATCTCGCTCAAGCTCTTTACATCCATTCCGCTTTCAATACAGTTGGTGGCAAATGTATGGCGCAGCGTATGGAAATTCCGCGGCATGATGCCGCTTTCTTGCAGATATTTCTTTAATTTATTTTCATAAGTGCGGGGCTCCATCGGACGATCTCCGTTCAACACATAAGCTCCGCGGCGTGAGATGGATCCCAGCACTGCAATGATGCTGTCGGAAAGCGGGATCTCCCTGATGGAAGATTCACTCTTCGGAAGACCTTCATACAGGATCGTCTTTGTCGGATGTCCTTTAGCTGCGATCCGCTGCACGGTGGCATTGACATGCAGCAGTTTTGCCTCAAAATCTATATCCGTCCATTTTAGCGCGCAGATCTCCCCCAGCCGCAGCCCCGTAAACAGACAGATCAGGATCCCTTTTTTATAGGTATCCGCGCTTTCATAAAGATGCTTAAAGAGTTTCTGCTGTTCGGAAACATTAAAGGTCTCAATGGATTTTTTCCTGCCGCTTTTCTGCTTTATGGCAAATGTCGCTACCTGGTATCCGCCTTTTTCATTCCCGTACTTAATGATCTGATTGAGAACGCCATAAACAGAGTTTCTCAATGTCTGCGAACCCTGCGCATTTAATCCGGTAAGCGTATCAAAGATGATACGCTCCGACAATTCCGCAAAAATCACGCCATCCAGTTCTGATAAATATTTGTAATAAGTTTTGCTGTATTTTACATAGGTGGAATACTTTCTTTTTTTATAAACGTCCTGCAGCCATTCCAAAGCAACATCCCGAAACCTGCTTTTTTTCGCCGGGGAGATCGACGCCATGGATTTTTGCTTTGCCTCTTCCGATGCTTTTGCATAAGGCAGCTTTTCCTTGACTTCAGCATATGTTTTGGCATAGACAGAACGCGTCTTTTTTCCCTCTTTGGTAAGTATGCTGTATCGTCCCTCCCATCTGCCATCCTTTCTTTTACGTATGTTTTCTCCTCTTCTTGCCATATCTTCTCCTTTCTGACCCTTTTAGGAACCCTTTATTATTGTTTTAATTCGGTTCGCATACTTAAAACATGATAAATTGTAATAAATCTATTTATTTTTCACGCTTTATTGACAAAAAAATGGCGATATGTTATACTTAACATAGGTTGCAAAAATTTGGAATTTTAGTAAACCATGGAAATGAAGTAAACCAAGCGCAGATCTGCCTAATGATACATATTCGCAGAATAACTAATTCTGCGAATATTTTTACCAGCAAACTCCCCACCGTCATATATTAAATTTCTTCTTATAATCGAGTAGGGGAATGACCTTCTCCCCTACTCGCTGCGCGGCCCGCATGCTGCGTCAGCAGCAAACTTCCATGTGCGGGTCTGCGCATAAATAAAAAGACCTTCCATCCTCGGAAGGTCTTTTCGCTTTTTATCTATGTAGTTTCCGGCATCCCCATGCCAAGCCTATGCTTCCGCCGATCGTTTTTCCTGTCCGTCGGAAACGATATTATTGATCCAGATGCCCTTTTTCACCAATATAAACCCGATAATGCATTTTATGATATCGATCGACTGCACGCAGGCATACATCGGGATCAGTGGAATGGCGGTATATCTGCTGAGCACATAAGCCAGCGGATATGCGATCACCCAGAGATATACGCTGTCGAACAGGAACGTAATGATCGTCTTTCCGCCGGAACGCAGCGTGAAATACGACGCGTGCATAAACGCCCAGACCGGCATAAACACTGCGGATACCCTGAGATATTCGGCAGCCAGCCGCCTGACCTCGTCGGTCGTCTTGTATAACTGCGGAAAAAGTGGCGCGGAAAGATACAAAATGACCCCCAGAGGAATACAAAGCGTGACGCAGAAGGTGATGAGCTTTGTATCCGTATCCCTTGCTTCCTTGAACTTCCCGGCCCCCAAATACTGGCCCACAACAATCGCGATCGCGTCTCCAAACGCGATAAAGCAGATATTGAAAATATTGGATACGGTGCTTGCTATATTGCCAACAGCGACCGCTTCAAAACTTCTCACGGAATAGCATTGATTGATCATTGCTATTCCGGCAGCCCATAGCACTTCATTTACCATCAGAGGCGTACCGCGTCTGATGATCTGCCCGCATAAAGCAGCCGGGACCCTCCATGAGGAAAATGCCCGCACGATAAACGGCATCCGCCCTGTATGGCGATGCGTCCATATGATCACAATGGCCGCCTCCACATATCTGGATACGACAGTCGCGATCGCCGCTCCCGCAGCGCCAAGCATCGGACAACCGAATTTTCCGAAGATCAAGACATAATTCAGCGCCAGATTTACAAAGACCGCCACTATGCCGGCGATCATAGGCACCACCGTCTCGCCGCACTCCCGCAGAGTGCCGACATATGCCTGCTCTATGGCAAACGGAAGCAGTCCGATGCAAATGATCCAAAGATACTGTTTGCCGCAGCGCAGCGCCTCCTCTATCGACAATCCCTTATCCTCTCCCTGAAGATACATCGCAATCAGATCTTCTCCAAAGAAGGTCAAGATCAAAATACTTCCAAGAGTGATCAATGTGGCAATATAAAGCTTAAAGCGGAACGTATGCCGGACCCCCTCGTGATCCTGTTTCCCATAAAACTGCGCCGTAAAGATCCCCGCGCCCGATACCGCGCCAAAAATAGCCAGATTGTAAACCAGCAGCAGCTGATTGATAATGGCAATGCCGGACATTTGCTCCGTCCCGATCTGCCCCACCATGATATTATCCAGCAGACCCACAAAATTGGTGATCCCGTTCTGGATCATAATGGGAACCGCTACTCCCAGCGTCATCCTGTAAAACTGCTTCGTACCAAAATATTTCTTTCTTATATCGGAAAGCCTGGTTCTGACAGTGCCTTTTTCATCCCTTCTTATGTCGCGGCTTTCATTACTTATTTCGTTGTTTGATTCCTTGTTTGATTCCTTGATTATTTCATTGTCTGATTCGTTATATATTTCAATGTTTATTTTACTGTTTCTATCATTCATAATATCCCCTCATACCGCCTTTGGCAGTTCAAATAGAAATGAAAAACACTGCCTTGATGTCACAAAAAGATAACCTGCCTGCTTTCAGGAAACGGCTTTCCGAAAACAGACATGTATATGTATCACCGCAGTCTATTTATCAGTCTAAAAACTCAACAGCCCCGCTGTCAATATGATAGACCGCCCCGCACACCGTCAGGCTGCCCTGCTCCGTCATCTCCTTTAAGCCATCCTTGATCAATCCGACGCCGCGCCGGACATTCAGGCAGCATGCCTTAAATTCATCTTTTTCGCCGCCGATCGCTTTTTTGATCTCGTCCGTTATAAACTTTACAAATCCATNNCACCGCCGCTCCAACCGCGCCGCAGTTGGTATGTCCCATTACGACCACAAGCTTTGTCCCCAGATGATCCGCTGCATATTCAATGCTGCCAAGCTGATGATTGTCGATCACATTGCCGGCAACACGGATCACAAACAGTTCTCCGATCCCCGCACTGAAGATTCCCTCCGGAATCACCCGTGAATCCGAACAGGTGACAATGATCGCATACGGGCTCTGTCCGTTCTCACAGGTACTCTGCCTGATCTTTGGCGATATATCGCCCGGATTTTTCTCCGCTGTCAAATAACGCTGATTCCCTTCCTTCAGTTTCCCCATTGCTTCTGTTGCAGATAAGTTTTGTGCGTGCATAGCGTCCTCCATTTCTTTTTTGATCGTTTTGCAGCAGATTCATTTCGTTGATTTGACACTGCAATTTTAAATATGATACTACTATTTTACTTGTCATTGCTGTGATTGTCAAAAGAAATCGTACATATTATTCCATATTATCTTTTCAGCCGCAAAAAAGCACCGGATAATGATGATTTATCCGATGCTTTCCCCTGTTTTAAAGACATACCGCGTCTATCCTTCAATCGCAATATAACGCTTGTTCTCGACTGCGGGCTTTGCCTCCACCTTCGGGACTTCAATTTTCAAGACGCCGTCCTCAAATCTCGCCTTGATGTCCTCCTGCGTGATCTGCTCGCCCACAAAGAAGCTTCTGCTGCATGATCCGGTGTAACGTTCCCGACGGATATATTTCCCATCCTCGTCCTTTTCTTCATTAGACGTATCCGTGGAAGCGCTGACGGTAAGATAACCGTCCTTCAGCTCTGCCTGTACATTTTCTTTCTTCATGCCGGGCAGGTTCATCGCGATCTCATAGCTGTTCTCCCGCTCTTTCACATCCGTGTGCATAATGTTCTGCGGAGCCTTCGGCATCGTCTGGAAGCTTCTGAATCCCGGCAGGTCAAAGAAATCATCCAGCAGGTTCTCACTAAATAAACCGTTTAAAGAATTTGAATATGGTATCAACATAAGTCATTCCTCCTATCTGTATTGTCTTTTTTTGTTTCTAAATGTACTATACCTCTTTTGTTAGCACTCGTCAAGAGTGAGTGCTAACAATTCACACTTTTTTCACATTTAGCTGTTAGACAATCTGACTTTTGCCATTATTCTTACCAATATTCAACTTATTATCCACCCATTGACAGATGGATCCGCAGACTTTATTCACTTTTTGATTCACCCATTGACCGACGGATCCGCAGACCTTATTCACTTTCTGATTCATCCAACACCCATTGCAAATCGACGGCAGGTATACTGATATAGTTATCCGCTCCATCTCCCTGACGCATGATCACATGATCGATCCCTGCCTGTATGATGGTTCTCGCGCATATCGGACATGGTTTCGCCTTATGAATGGAATTGTCCTTTGGATCGATCCCTGTCAAATATAGATCCGCCCCGATCGTTTGTTCTCTGGAACAATTTAAAAGCGCATTGGCTTCCGCATGGATCGCACGGCAGATCCCATAGCCTTCCCCCTGATGCATCTGCCTCTCCATCCTTGGACATGTTCCTATATCGCAGCAGTTTTCAAACCCTCTCGGAGAGCCATTATATCCTGTAGAAATGACCGCATCATCTTTTACGATGACTGCCCCATATCTGCGTTTGATGCAGGTGCTTCGATAAGCAAAGCTTTCTGCGCAATTAAGATACATATCTGTCTTTGAGATTCTTTTTCCTTCTTTCGGGGTTACCATACCGATCCTCCTATATTTTTCAATTAACACATCCCATCATTTCTTAGCACACAATCCAAGTATACCATAATCTATCCTGCAAAAACACACAAATAAGCTTGTATTTTGCGTTTTCACCCCTACAGTTCAACATCCATTAATGTTATTTTTATAAAAATGAATATCAGCCAAAATAATTCTCGATTCTTCGGTATCATCTTTCCCTTTCCACATACAGATAAACCGTATTACCGCATAAGACGGAACGTATCCTGATGCAATAAACTTCTTTACCTTCTCATTATTGCACTCAGATGAAAATTGCAAAACAGGAAGCAATTTCCCGTTTACCGGTGCTAACAGCCTGTTTCCTCTAACAGTAAGGCAGTCTCCGCTTTTTAACTTAAGTATCAAGGACTTTTTATCTTTAAAGAAATCCAGATATACATCTTTATGTGAAAGCTGTAAGATCAATTCCGAAGGTTCCGGATATATATGTAAATCATGCTCATGAGAGGAAGCATACTCGGTAAATTGATCAAATACCTCTCCATGGTAATGAATATGGAGAAGCTTTTTGGCTCTTGTCATTCCCACATAGAGCTTTCTTTTTTCCTTAACATCTCGTAAATTATTATTGTTAATTAACATATATACATTGTCAAATTCCCTGCCTTTTGATTTATGCATTGTAGAGACTGTTATAATACCCTGCTCATTTGTATAGAAATCCTCTATCTTTGATTCATGTAGAAACATTTCAAAATCAGTGCGGTATTTCTTTTCATTTGTCTCCTCAAATGTATGCAAGACACTCATAATAATGGGCAGGCAAGCACTGTCATGATATTGTCTCTGCAATGTAGCGACCGCACCGTCCCACTGTTCATTACTGATGACAGGAGAAACGCTGACGGTGCTCAGCTGTTCCAAAAAAAAACGTATCTCGGCAATATTATAGATGTCAAACCCGTCAATGGATTGTATCAGTTTTGCAGGGATATTCATTTGTTTTAATATACAAAGAATACACAACGCTTCCTCATTTGTGTTTGTAAGAATACAGGACGTTTCTTCTGCATTTACAGATACAAGATCTTTGACGATTGCAATTTCCATATTGACGCTGCTGTGCTTTATCAGCTTGACCTCCCCCACGCTGTCCATGACAGTCCTGATATCCTCTTTTTTCATTCTGTTAGGAATCTCTTTTACAAAACGGTTTGCAAATACAATAATACTTGTACAGCTTCTGTAATTGTCTATCAGGGAATATTGTTCTGCATTATGAACGGTTATCAGCTTCTTCAGATATTCCGAGTCTGAACCGCGAAATTGATAGATATTCTGGTCATCATCGCCGACGGCAATTACACGCATATCTTCATTTCGATCCATAAGGGCTTCCACCAGACTATATTCATAACAATCCATATCCTGGGCTTCATCAATGACAAGAACCGTCTTTGTGATCCTACCCGGATCCACATCTCCCCTGTGAAGCAGTTCAACTGCATTCTTCACTATGTTCTTTGCATCCGGAATGTTACCGATTTTCCCAAGCAGATCAAAGCAATATGAGTGAAATGTCTTTATTTCAATATAATTTGCCGCATTGCCAATCAGTTCACGAAGTCTTTGTTTGAATTCTGTTGCAGCCGCCCTTGAAAAAGTCAACATCAGAAGTTGTTCATGCTTCACATCTTCCAGCAAAAGCAGTGAAGCAAGCTTATGTACCAATACCCGTGTTTTACCACTCCCAGGTCCAGCTGTAACAACGATATACTTTGAATCGCAACGGATAATTTCAAGCTGTCTATTCGATAAAGTGTTAAAAAGCTGTCTGTATTTTTCGGGAGTGATATTGCGTTCAATCTCCGCAACTCTTTCTCCAGAAAAATAATGTGAAAGAAATTTTCTATAATCCATCTGGAAATAATCATTAACAAATTGCAGGGCTTCGCGGTAATCACGGACCATCATGTTGGCATACTCCCCAACAATATGTATCTGCTGTATCTTCTGCCGGTAGAACTCGTTAAGCTGTCTGTAATCTTCGAGTTTATATCTTATCTTATTATCAAGTATCAGTCGTCGGATACGCATTCCACTGTAAAGCACCAGAAATCCGCCTTCAAGTTTGAGCGCGCCTATTTTGGAAAGAAAGAGCAAAGCTTCTTCAACGTCAGTTTCTTTCACTTTTATCAGCCAATTATCGCAATAAGAATTTGTAAGCTCCATTACCGAGAATCCAACAAGGACTTCATCCTTAGAATTGATATCTTCACCGCTAATCCGAAATAGATAGTTAATGATATATTCAGCGACATGATAGCTGTTCTCTCGTTTTTCCCTAATATGTTCCATACTCAGCTTTGGCACAATCATCACTTTATCAGTAGCTTGATCCTGTTCCTTTTGAATATAACCACGTATTGTCCAGTAATAAAATAAAGTTTTGATTGCATTCACCGTGCTTGTTTTGATGCCATTTCTAAGAGCTGCTTCGTTCAGTTCCTTATAGTTCATACATAGCTTGTCCATATCTATATACTCAAGCAAAAACATTTCAAGTGTCTGGAAGCGCAAAAGTGTCTGCATTGATTTATTCACGGTATCTGTTTTTTGGATATACGCAGTAAGATCCCTGGTATCTGCAATCAGACCATCCTCACGCATTTGCTGTATGGCGTGGATAATACCCGATTTTTTAACACCGAGCCTGTCCGCAAGATAATCCACCCGTGATTCCGCATCGGCATTGCCTGCATTGGCAATACTTTTACTGGAAATAAGAGATTTAATAATCCGCTTTGCCGTAATTCGTTCTTCATCAGTCTGAAACCTGATCGAACTGTCAATCCGTTCTGCAGCTCCTGCCATATTCTTCACAAGAATACTGCTGGCATATACTCTAGGAACATTCTTGCCCCGTTTAATATATCCGGCATTTTCAAGCGCCTGTATCGCCGTTTTTACCCTTGTTTCAATGTCGGCAACGCTATCGTCCCAGCCTGCCTGCCGCGCCACTTCTAACGGCGAACAGCATACTTCCGGGCGGGTTCTTGTCAGGTCTTTGATCGCTTTCCATACCTGTTGGATCTCACTGATACTTAGCTTTGTCTGATTAAGAAGTATAAAATGTTTATCCAGATCGCCGTCATTGAAGAGCACATAACATTCCGCCTGAAGGGACTGATCTCTGCCTGCACGTCCTGCTTCCTGCACATAGTTTTCAAGAGAATCAGAAATATCATAATGAATGACGAGCTTTACGTTGGATTTATCTACGCCCATGCCAAATGCGGAAGTTGCAACAATGACCTGTATCTCGTCGTTGATAAAAGCCTCCTGATTTTCCTGTTTTTCGTTACTGCTCATTTTACCGTTAAACGCCCGCGCCCTAAATCCGTCATTAGTCAGCTTTTCCGCAAGCTGCCTTGTACGTTTCGTCCGAGATACATATATAATTGTAGGACAATTTTTCTGTTCAATCAGCATACGGAGAGTTTCATACTTATCTTCATCCGTCTCCTTATAAAGAACTTCATATCTCAGATTTGTTCTGGAAGCATTTGTAGCAAACAATTCCAGATCTATCCCCAGCTTGTTCTTGAAATACTCCTTAATATCGCTGATTACCTTCTGTTTTGCCGTCGCAGTAAAGCAGGATACCGGGATTTTAAAATCATTACCCTTTTTTTCCTGAAGCTCCCTGATAAAATCGCCGATATACAGATAATCCACACGAAAATCCTGTCCCCAAGCAGAAAAACAATGTGCCTCATCTATAACAAACCGGTCAATATGGCGTGACAGGAGCAACCTCTCTATTGTCACAGACCGCAATGATTCCGGGGAAATATATAATATTGAGGCCATTCCCGATTCCACCCGTTCGATAGCTTCCGCACGTTCGAGCGGGCTTAATAATCCATTTATCGTAACCGCTTCTGCAATGCCGCGCTTTTCAAGATTATCCACCTGATCCTTCATCAGCGACTGCAACGGTGAAATCACAACTGTTAAGGCTCTTTCCATTTCTCCTGACATAAGCGCAGGTATCTGAAAAGTCAAAGATTTTCCGCCGCCTGTCGGAAAAATTGCAAGCAAAGATTTATGTTCTGCCGCAGCCCTTACCGCATTCTCCTGCAATGGTTCGTCATTATAGCTCCTAAAGCCCAAATATCCAAAATATTTACTGAGGTAGACCGTGGGATTCAGTCTTGATCTGCAGTATTCACATTTATGACAGGAAGTATTTTTCAGTAAACGCAGTGTAGTATCAATCTTCGGAAAATTCATCAACACCCACCGTGGTACCAATGAATGTTTTTCTGTTGCAGATACCATAGCAAGACAATACGCCAATTCGACAGGCGTCTCCGAAATCATACTTACAATTGGAGCGTTTTCGCAAATATCTCCCTCAAATCTGGTAAGTATGGCAGTTCCAAGCTCCCCTTGCACAGAATAATTCAGATACTCAAAAAATCCCGAAAAAAACGGATTATTTTTCAGCAACATATAATAAATCATTTTTAACTTTTCGTCCAAAGCTGCAAAAGCATTTACTTCATCATAAAACAATTCTCTGGCTTTCAACGCGTCATTCAGAGGATTATTGAGCTCATCAGTTTGCAGTTTATCATCTTTTAATAAAGCGTGATAGGGTTTATTAGGAAACATCAGCGGGGAAAGATACAGCGTGTCAATATATTTTATTTTTTCAGGAAGCTGAATATATTTTGCATCATGATTTATGATATTGTGCCCACACACATACTCAAAATTTTCGACAAAAGAATATAGCTCATGCAGCGAATGGGTGTGAAGTTTATTAACATTCCCAGTTACTGCCCCAAAATCATATGCTTTATGATCTGCTTCGCTTACTTCGATATCTATAAAACCAATTCTTTTCATGAAGCTTCTCCTATCATCTTATTCAAATATCAACAATTTTCGACACTGTTTTATTTTAATTATATCATAAAACCCCAAAATAACATTAATTGATTTTATTTTTTATAAATATAATTTTTCTACTACTTTATTCTTATTTTTACATCCATAAAATATTATATTTTGCAGATTATTTGAGGCTGATATGATGGCAGTTTAATGGCTCACTCCCGCAATCGTCAGTGATATTATCAAGAAAATTATAGTCCACGCACCGGAAAAGGCAGTTCAGCCCTTGTAATTCGGGCTATACCGCCTTTTCAGAAATTTCTTCTTTGTCACCATGACCCTTGAGCTTTCGGGATTCCAGAATAATTTTGAAAATTGATAGGAAGTTATCTCTTTGATAGTTCTGAACGCCTAAAATACGACATTCCAAAGCATTTGTTAGTTACACACCAATATGATTTTATAGTGTTGCACACTATCCTGTTAAACATTACTCATTCTAATTTAATGTTACAGATATTTTTTTCCCAAGTGATTCAGCTATTTTGGCAAGGAAATCCAAACTAGGGTTATAATTTCCGCTCTCCAGCCTAGAAATATTACTTTTCTGTGTTCCTACTCTTTTAGCAAGTTCCGCTTGTGTTATATTTTGTTCTTTCCTTGCTCTTATAATCTGTTCAATTGCTTCATATCTGGGTTTTAATTTTTCATATTCTAATTTAAATTCTTCATCCTTAAGCATATCGGCTTTCATTTCTTCATAAGATATTCCTGCTTTGCTCATGATTCAGCCCTCCCTATTTAGTCAAGTG
>DLOQ01000111.1:10301-38387 GCA_002479655.1 Lachnospiraceae bacterium UBA7480 | reverse complement strand
CTGAAGCAGCTCTGGCAGAAGGAGTTACAGGAGATTTGTCTGCGATCGGACAGGCTGCATCTGCAGTTTTAAATGGCGAAGGATATCAGGGAGCCATGGAGGCAGAACAGACAGCAGGGGACGCTTCTATTATAATGGAAGAGACGGTAGGCTATGACGCGGAGTCCGGTGTGGCGAAGGAGTCTTCTACAGAAGGATATTATGGCGCAGAAGATGCTTTGGCGGCGGAAGGCTTTGTGCAGGAAGAAGCGGCTGAGGATTGGGAAGGTGCGGAGGAATATGTTTCTGAGGAAGTTTCTGAAGAGATTCCCATGGAAGAGTATGAAACTGCGGAGCGGGCTTATGAAGGAGAATTATCCGGCCAGACAGAACCAATCAATGAACAGATTCTGAGTACATCGCAGATCGGAGATATTGAGAGTGCGCTGGAAGCCCAGGCAGATAAAGTCGGTGCCGATACAGCGGATGAAGATAATGATAATTACAACGGAGAAGAAGAACATTACCTGACATTAGAGGAGCAGGAGCTGTTTTCTGATTTTATGTATTCCAAAAAGATGCGGAATCAGATCTTAGATGCCATCGACCAGATCAGTCTGGCGCCATATGTCGGCAATGTCATCATTACCGGAGATTCCGGCACGGGAGTTATCGAGCTTGCCAAGACGATGATCAAAGAGATCCAGATGATCGATAATAATTTTAGTGCATCCAAGGTTGCCAAGATCAGCGGTGATAAGATGAATCGTAAAGACCTTGCGGCGATGTTTGAGCAGCTGACCAACGGTGCGCTGATCATTGAAAGAGCCGGCGCTATGACAAGGGACACACTGGAAAACATGAGCAGGATCCTGGAAGGTTTTCAGGAAGGCATCATTATCATCATGACCGACCGGAAAAAAGATATGGAGAAGCTGATCGATAAATATGATATGATCACCGGATATTTTAATGCGAGGATCGACATCAAGCCGATGAATGACAATGCACTGGTTGATTATGCAAAGAAATATGCCCATACCAGAGAATATAAGATTGACGAGGAACGCGCTGTGCTGGCGCTTCACCGCCGGATCAATGAGCTGCAGATCGGCGAGCATAATGTGACGACGCGGGAGATTGAAGATATCATAGATGAGGCGATCGAACGTTCCAGACGGTTAAGAATCTCTACATATGTTGATATCCTGGTTGGAAAAAGATATGATTATGAGGATATGATCATATTAAAAGAGAAGGATTTTGATTAATTTATCATGAATCATTGGACATAATAATGTTCAGACATTATAATAGACCTAATTAAAACTTTTTATTTATTATGATGATGAAAATTAATTTATAAAATAATGGGAAAAGGATGGGGTGACGCGATGGAAGAAAAGAAAACATCCGCAGCAGAACGCGCAGTGGAAACAAAAACGACAAAAACAACAAAACGGAAACCCGCTGTAAAAAAGACCACGGCAGGGACAAGAAAAAAATCATCAGGACCTTCCAAGGCTCCGGCAAAACAGCAGGATACCGTATTTATCTCTGATGCTGATCAGTACGTGTTCGGACAGGGTACGCACTATGAGATCTATAAGAAGCTGGGAGCGCATCCTTGTAAGCAGAATGGTAAAAAGGGAGTGTTCTTTGCAGTATGGGCTCCCAATGCGCAGAGCGTTCAGGTGGTAGGAAGCTTTAATGGATGGCATATAGATACGCATCCGATGGAGAAGATCGGAGAAGGCGGCATTTACACTGCATTCATTCCCGGCGTGTCAGAGGGCGATCTTTATAAATATTATATCATTACCCCGTCAGGAGAAGGTATTTATAAAGCGGATCCATATGCCAATCAGGCAGAGCTCCGTCCAAGCTCGGCTTCGATTGTCTGCGATATTACCAAGCTCAAATGGACGGATGATAAATGGCTGAGCGAGCGTGCGCAGAAGAATCTGTTCCAGTCGCCGATAGCGATCTATGAATGTCATATCGGTTCCTGGATGAAACATCCGGATGGAACGGAAGATGGATTTTACAATTATCGGGAATTTGCGGATCGTATCTGTGAATATCTGACGGAGATGCAGTATACTCATGTGGAACTGATGGGTATTGCAGAGCATCCCTTTGACGGCTCCTGGGGCTATCAGGTAACAGGATATTATGCGCCGACTGCAAGATACGGTACGCCGGAAGACTTTGCATATATGGTCAATAAGCTTCATAATAAAGGGATCGGCGTTATCCTTGACTGGGTTCCCGCGCATTTTCCGAGGGATGCCTTTGGTCTTGCGGAGTTTGACGGAACCTGTCTGTATGAGCATCCGGATAAGCGTCTGGGCGAGCATCCTGACTGGGGAACAAAGATCTTTAACTTTGGCAAGAATGAGGTAAAGAATTTCCTGATTGCCAATGCATTGTTCTGGATCAATGAGTTCCATGTTGACGGACTTCGAGTAGATGCGGTTGCATCCATGCTGTATCTGGATTATGGACGTCAGGGCGGACAGTGGGTAGCCAATAAATACGGCGGCAATGAGAATCTGGAAGCAATAGAATTCTTTAAGCATCTGAATTCCGTAGTCCACGGATTGGGCAAAGGCATTATGACCATTGCGGAGGAATCCACCGCATGGCCGAAGGTTACGACGGCGCCGGAGGATGGCGGTCTTGGATTCACCTTTAAATGGAATATGGGCTGGATGCATGACTTCTGCGATTATATGAAGCTGGATCCGTATTTCAGAAAGAATAACCACCATAAAATGACATTTGCCATGAGTTATAACTGCAGTGAGAAATATATTATGCCGCTTTCGCATGATGAGGTAGTGCATCTGAAATGTTCCATGGTCAATAAGATGCCGGGATATACGATCGATAAATACGCCAATCTCCGCGCAGGCTATACCTTTATGTTTGGACATTCGGGAAAGAAGCTTCTGTTCATGGGACAGGAATTTGCTCAGGAGCGCGAGTGGAGCGAAGCAAGGGAGCTTGACTGGTTCCTGCTTGGTGAAAAATTAAATGCCGGCATGAAGGATTTTGTAGCGGAGCTGTTGAAATTATACCGCAAGAATCCGTGTCTGTATGAACTGGATGACAGCTGGGATGGATTTGAGTGGATCAATCCCAATGACGCGGACAGAAGCACCTACAGCTTTATCCGCAAATCCGCAGATGGCAAGAATAACCTGCTGTTTGTCCTGAACATGACGCCGATGAAGCGGGAAGAATATTATGTCGGCGTTCCGAAAAAGGGTAAATATAAGCTGGTGCTGAACAGTGACGAGGAGCGCTTTGGCGGGCTTGGTCACGAGCTTCCGGCGGAATTAAAGGCAATCAAGATGGAGTGCGACAAAAAGGATTACGCCATCAAATTTGATCTTCCGCCTTATGGGGCAGTGGTTTATAAGTTCTAAAAATGTGCGCCGCATCATGACCGCAAGCAATCATAATGATTTAAGAAAACGCCTGACAATGGTTGTCGGGCGTTTTGCATAATAAAATTTCTTTTAAAGAAATCAGATGGCAAGCTGCGCAATCATAGTCTGTGCATGTGCTGCTGTACGGAAATAATAAATTCTAAACATTCCTAATTTAAGTTGTGGAAGAAAAGTGTTCCCATTAACATTTGCACAAATTGGAATTTATTTATCCTTTACAATATATGTTTCCATTATAATTTTCTTACAATCGTCACATTTATACGCTTTTACAGCGGGACAACCCAAATTGTGATGGTCTGAAAACAATTTTAATCCATTGCTGAACCAGCCCATTTTATGTTTTTCGTCATTCCAATATAAAGAACTGTTGTAATGTATTTGACGTGATAAACCACGAACAAATCCTTCATCCATATCTTTACCACAATATGGGCACTTCAAGTTAAACACCTCTCTAAATTCCAATTTATAAATATAATTATAACATGTTTTTAACAGGTACTCAATTCCGAAAAGGGAGAATTTAAAAGGTATATTTTGAGACCCAAATCTTATTGAGTATTAAGTTGGACAAGGTTGTGACCGAAATATAATGTAGCCCGATTCAAAGAAGTTAGTGTATTGTGAAAGAGTTAAGTCCGGCTTACATAACTCTTTGTTTGAAAATAGTTGTTCCAAAAACATCATAAATGAAATCATTTTTGGAACAACTATTTTCAAACTTCGAGTTATGCAAACCTCATGGACAAAATTAGGGAAAGAAAAATTATAAAGCAATTGTTTTAGAATTACCTATTAAATATAAGAGATAGAGAGGAAAAAGAATGAATATCCAGAGAAATCAGAAGGAAATGGAACAATATGCCGGGATGACAGATCCCCAGGGAGTGCATGGAGGTCATGTACACGGCAGTCATAACGGCGCTGTCCGTGAAGCTAGTGGAAGTGTTCATAAAGCTGGCAGCCGGGGATTCAGCGTAGATTTTTCCGGAGGGTTGCCGGGCAATCAGGCATATGATAAACAGGGAAAAACGATGGAAGACGTCATGGCGGAAGCGGCGGCAACAGATGTTTCTCTGCAAAAGGATTATATGACGGTGATGTCCAATTCGATGTCTGATGAAGATTTTGCAAAGTTATCTGAGGAGGGCTATGATCCCGGAGTGATGGAGCCGGAAGAGGCAGTCACTATAGTGGATAAGATCAAGGCGGAGCTTGCGGAATCCGGCGCGGTCATTGCCGGTTATAATGATGATATAGATATTGAGACATTAAAGAAGATTACGGGAAGTGAAGTGCGGGCACAGGAGATCCTTGACGCATTTTACCAGTATGATATTCCGCTGACAGAAAAGAATGTACAGGATGCGCAGTCTGCCATGGAGATGGCAGAACAGGTAACTAGCCGGTTGCAAAGCGGTACAAAAGAGGATATGGAAGGGGTGAAGAAGTATCTCCTTGAGAATCATCTTTCCCCTGTTTTAGACAATCTGTACCGCGCGGTATACAGTGGTTCCCATGATGCGGATGTGCAGGGAAGGGGATATTTTGCAGAGACGACAGGCGGATATTACGGACGGAAGGCAGATCAGGTGGATGTTGCCGCATTGCAGGCTTCTATGGAAAAGGTTATTAAGGAAGCCGGTTATGAGGTGACGCAGGAATCTTTACAGGACGCTGCATGGATGGTGGAAACAGGTCTTCCGCTGACGGCGGAGTCATTTGCGGAATTAAATCATATCAATCAGGCGATCAACGGAATCATGCAGGACGGAGGGACAGCGGGCGTCGCGGATGTTTTCGGTCAGGAATCCCTGCTGGAAAAGGCAGTACGCGTGGAGAAAGAAGCGGCGGCGATCACGGACGCGGCGGTAGATAGAGTGGCTGCAGACGGAGACAGACTGGATCTTGCGCATTTGGCAGCAGCGCAGGAGAAGATAGAGAGCGAAGCGAATACACAAAGTGATACGGTGATGCAGCGCGAGGCGCAAGAGGAAGTGGCAGGACAGACGGATGCGTCAGAGCGTTCCATTTATGCCCGCCGTCAGATGGAAGAAGTCAGACTTTATATGTCGGTACAGGTCAATTACCGCTTACTGAAGCAGGGGATCTCCATCGATACGACAGAGCTTTCCACTCTGGTGGAGAACTTAAAGGCAGCAGAGCAGGAGATCCAGAGGGTTTTATTTGGCAGATCGGGAGAGGACGGCGATACAGGCAGCGGCACGATGAGTACAGGCGATGCAGCGATGTCCTCCATCAAGGAAATGTCTGCATTGTTTCAGGAGACGGTCAGCAAGGTTCGGGCGATCCCCGGTATGCCGGCATCGATCCTTGGCGAGCTGCTGCAGGACAATAAAACAGCCTTTGCGCAAAGTGTTACTGTGGAAATGGTCTATGAGACCGGCGCGGCAAGACAAAGCGCTTATGCGGCGATGGAGGAAAGATACGAGCCGTTGATGACAGCGCCGATGGCGGAATACGGCGATTCCATAGAGAAAGCATTCCGCAATGTGGATGATATCCTGCTGGAGATGAATCTGGAAACAACAGAGGGCAACCGGCGCGCCGTAAGGATTCTGGGATATAATAGCATGGAACTCAGCGAGGAGAATATTCATGCGGTAAAAGAGACGTATGCGATGGTCAGCAGGGTGATCGATAAGATGACGCCTGCCGCTACACTGGATCTGATTAGGGAGGGCGTTAATCCGCTGACAATTTCCATGGAAGAATTGGAAAATCATCTTTCTGACAGGGACGGCGGTTCTCGGGAAGAAATGGAGAAATACAGCCGTTATCTGTACCGTCTGGAGCAGAGGAATGAGATCACGCCGGAAGAAAAGGAAAGCTATATCGGTATCTACCGACTGCTGCATCAGGTCGAGAAACGCGACGGCGCGGCGATTGGAAGCCTATTAAATCAGGGTGCGGAGATCAATTTTAAGAACCTTCTGACAGCAGTCAGAAATCATAGACGCGGCAGGATGGATTATCAGGTGGATGATGATTTTGGCGCATTAAAAGAGGAGATCGCGGGAGAAGGTGGCTATCGCAATTCGATTACGATGGCGATCGAAACGGCGTATCGTGGGCAGGGAATGACGGAAGATGGCGGCAATGCAAGAAGTCAGGAAGAAAATGGCGGCAGCGGCTCTAATGCAAAGAGTCAGGAAGTGGATGGCAGGATCTCATATTATCAGAAGCTTGCCGGTGATATTAGGGCAGGATTGACGCCGGAGGCAGTATCGGAAGTATTTGATGCCGGTGATATCAGCTTGGAAGCGCTTTACGATAAGCAGCAGGAAATGGCGGGGACACAGACGCCGGAGGCGGAAAGAGCAGAACATGCTTATCTGAAAGAGCAGGCGGCTAAGATCAGGCAGGCAGCGGAAGTATCTGATCAGGCAGTGTCGATGTTATTGTCCTTCGATATGCCTGCGACATTAGATAATCTTGCGGCGGCTGACAGCCTGTTATCAGACCGGGGCGGCATGGCAGGACAGGTGAAGAAGCAGGCGGCATATCTGGATGGACAGAGAGCGGCTTTTGTATCTGAGGGCAGTCCTGATGAGGCGTCAAAAACAACAGACGGGGCAGCGGAAAGCATAAGCGGTTTATTGGACGACGCTATCAGCAGCCTGCAGGAGCATTTTACGGACAGCGTCAGCGCAAAAGAAGCCTATGAGCGGCTGGCGGACCGGATGGAGGAGATCTTGACGGTAAGTGCACAGCAGCAGACAGACAGGATCAATGTAAAGGAGATCAATCTGGCATGGAAACAGGTTTCTGTCGCAAGAAATATGGCGAGGGAAGAGTGCTTTGAGATTCCGATGGAGATCGGAGGCAGGATGACTTCCGTCAATGTGCGTCTCTGCCACAGCGGCAAGGCGGAGAATCATGTGACGATCACCATGGAGACAGAGAACTTCGGTAAGGTCTCTGCGTTGTTTGAGGGGGATACGATGTCAGGCTATATCGTCTGCGACAGGTCAGACGGTCTGGCAGCTCTGAAACAACAGGAAAATGCATTTCAGGAGGAGATGCAGGCAAGGGATCTGCCGCTATCAGAAATAAAATTTATACAATCTGACCGTGTAGATATTAATTATTTTGCGGAAAGAGCCGATGATATTAATAGAACAGGGATGTCGTCAGAAAGATTATATCAGACAGCAAAGACATTTATGAAAGTATTTTTAAGGGATGCGGTCTGACAGTTGTAAATGATGTCACGGAGGATGCCATTTGCAGAAAAAAGTCAATTGCTTTGTAGTAGTAATTGCGGGGTATAATAGGTGCATCTATGTATCTTGCAATGAACGGATGAAGGGTTGATGTTATGGCATTAGTTATCGGTCAAAGGATAAGAAAACAGGAACATATCCGATGACCGGATCAAGTGATACAGAATTTACAAACTGAAAGGATACAAGATTATGAAGATCAATTACAATGCGACAGCGATGATGGCGAACAATACCCTGAACAGAACAGACAATAAACTGACAGCGTCTATGGAACGGCTTTCCTCCGGTCTAAAGGTCAACCATGCGAAAGACAATCCCGCAGGTCTTGCGATCGCCAGCCGTATGGATGCCCAGATCAAGGGTATTAAAGTCGGAACCAACAACACAAATGACGGTATTTCCGTGGTTGAGACGGCGGATGGCGCGCTGAGTGAGATTTCTGCGATCATCCAGCGTATGAGCGAGCTTTGTGTTCAGGCAAGCAATGCTCCTAAGACGGATGGGGACAGGGAGATCATTGATACGGAGATCCAGCAGTTAAAGCAGGAGATCGAGCGGATCGCAAGAGATACGGAATATAACGGTATGCCGCTTTTGGACGGTTCCTTTGATTTGAAGGGTTATACCAATAAACCTAATGTTAAAGTCGGGTATTATTCTGACGAAGTGCCAAAGGGAGATTATAAAATCAACCTTGACGGATTAATTACAATTACTGAAATCGACGGTAAAAAAGTAGGAACAGTCGATCAAAGTAAATTGGAAACTAATTTGACCGGTTTCCCGGCAGCGGGTCTTATGGCGAAAGTCAATGAAGATCTGGATGAGCTTACCATAACGGCGGACGGCGATTTTGAGATGCACATCAAGGCTGATTTTACAACGGTAACGGATGAAGTTGAAATTGATATCACCCAGATCGGCGCCATGAAGATCCAGATCGGCGCGAATGAAGGTCAGGAGCTGGGCATCCGTATTCCGACGATCAGCTTAGAGGAAATGGGAATAGATAAACTGACTGCCATTAGGACATATAAAGATGATGGCAGCATTGATATAGATGGACCGCAGGATGGTATTGAGAGTACAAAGAAAGCGCTGACGTATATCAACTCTGTGCGTTCCCGTCTGGGCGCATACCAGAATCGTCTGGAACACAATGCTTCAAGTAACGACATATCCGAAGAGAATATGACATCTGCTTATTCCCGGATCATGGATGTGGATATGGCGGAGGAAATGACGGAATATACGACACAGCAGGTATTGTCACAGGCGGGTATTTCCATGCTGGCACAGGCGAATGAGCGTCCGTCACAGATCTTACAATTGCTGCAATAACTATCATCCATAAGTGGGTGCAAAAACGCGGACTGTTCTTAAAATAGCAAATAGAGGAAAAACAAAATAGAAAGGATTCAAAATATGACAAGCGAAAAAAAACAGGAGTTTACACTTCGGATCTCACAGGCCAATAAAACGGAGCTGGTTGTTATCTTATATGATATGTTTCAGGCATATCTTGAGGATGCGGAGCAGGCAGAGGGAGAGGAATTTCACAGTGCGATCAGTCACGCAAGGGCAGTGCTGAATGAATTGATAGAATCCTTAGACATGAAATATGAGATCGCAAAAAATCTTTACCAGATCTACCGATATGTAGAGCGTCTGTTGATACAGGCGGATGTCCGCTTGGACAAAGAACCGTTGAAAGAGGTTTCCGGTCATATAAGCCCGTTAAGGGATGCATATGCTGCCGTAAGCAAGGAGGACGGTTCCCCATCCCTTATGGAAAATACGGAGGTCGTTTATGCAGGCATGACTTACGGCAAATCAGACCTTAACGAAAACAATGCAGGAGACGCTTCCAAAAGGGGATTTTTGGCGTAGGGAGTAGGAATCTGCGGAAATCATAAAATACAAAACAGTAAAATAAAAGCATCTATCAATGTGGTAGGTGCTTTTGTTGTGTTATCTCAGGGAAATTTGTTAGGTTCTGATGGTAAAATAACATTAAATATAGTATAATGATGTGGAATAAATCAAGTATGTATTTAATTCAAATTATTGTAGATTTAGGATGTGATTGTTGAATGGAAACTTTTTATTTGGTGGATTTTGAGAATGTTCATAATGAAGGGCTTGAAAATATAGATTCTTTAACACAAACGGATCATGTGCATATTTTTTCTACAGAGAATGCATTAAATATACGAATGGATCTTGTGCTTTCAAAAGGAATTGATATTGAGGGACATATAGTTCCAGTTCGTAAACAATCCCTGGATATGCATTTGGTTTCCTATCTAGGATATTTGCTAGGTATCCATGGAAAGGGATGTTCATATGTTATTGTCAGCAAAGATACTGATTATGATAATATAATTAAGTTTTGGAAAGAAAAAGGATATTCAAATATTTCAAGAAAACAAAAGATATCGGGGACTTTAACAAATCAAAAAACTGCACATCCTGTTGCTGCTACAACAATTCCGTCAGCTAATAGCAGGATAAGCGAGGGAATGGCCTACGATTTTTCCGGAGAAGATAGGAGTGAACTGAATCTGTTTATGCAGCGTGGACTTGCTGCCAAAGGATATTTAAAAAATGACGTAAATAAAATTTGTAAGTTTGTAGTGGCTCATTGTAATGATGAAAGAATCTTAAGCGGGATACACAATGATTTGAAAAATGAACGTGATAATTATCTGAAAGAATATGAGGATGTAAAAACGATTCTTGAAAAATTTGTAAAATCCAAAAGTAAGATTGCTAAAAGAGAGTCACAAGTACGAACTTTCTTTGGTCAGCATTTTAAAAAGAAAATTTATACTGATAATAAAGAAAAAATCATACAAATTATTTTAAATTCGAAAACCAAGCAGCAAATTAATAATAATTTGATGAAATTATATGCAGATGGTAGTGTGGTAAAGCATATTTATCAGACGATACAGCCATTAATAAATGACTTACCGGGGAAATAGGAAGTTCTCGGATATCGGTACGCTGTTTTATTTAATCAATGGAAGGAGCAAGGAACTATGAATAAAGATACATTTTCTTTTGTTATATATATGATTCATAAATGTGCAGATCATTGGAAACAAAATCCTTCTGTAGTATATAAAAATTTGAAAAATACAAATTGCATTATGGGATTTTTGGTGCCGAATTACGAGATCCTTCACACGCAAAGCGCGCAGTATATTGTTGAAGATATCAAGGAATATCTAAATGTAAGGGGGATATCTTTATGATTGTTTATCATGGTTCAAATATGATTGTAGATGATCCTGATACAAAACATTCTTTTCGACCGTTGGATTTTGGAAAGGGTTTTTATGTGACAACAGTAAAGGAACAGGCTGAGAGATGGGCAAGGAGAAAGGCGGACATTTACGGTGGAGACAAAGCAATCGTAACCGTTTACAATATGGCAGAGAACTTAGACGGTTTAAATTGTAAATTTTTTGAGGAAGATTTAACGGAGTGGATCGATTTTGTATGCAGATGCCGTGATGAAGAAAAGGATTATCTGCAATACGATTTGATTAAAGGAAAAGTGGCGGATGATAAGGTATTTAGAGTTGTGGATATGTATCATTCCGGCATTTGGGATAAAAAAAGAGCTTTGGAAGAAATAAAAGTGTATTCTAATTATGATCAAATCGCATTTATAAGTCAAAAAGCAATAGATCAGCTATTACACTATGAATCATTTTATGAGGTAACGAAAATATGAAGGAAGAAACAATAGAAAGCGTTTATCTGGAGAATCTTGAAGAACGGATCATAGCATATTTAGCAGAAAAGTGTGATTTTTCCTATGAAAAGGCTATGGATTTATACTATAGCAGCAAGCTGTCTGATAAAATCTATCTTGGGGAAAATGGTATACAGTATTTGGATTATAAGGTGTTAGTTCAGATGCTGCTTGAAACAGAAATAAATTTATAAAGTTTAAAAATAGAAATTGTAATGATAAAGCATATTTCGGCTGATTTTAAAAAAAATTATAAATTAGCCGAAATATGTTTTTTAAATTGTGTTTCCGAACGGTAAGATTTTCAGAAAACCTATTCCATCCGACGGATTAATGTTATATAATATACGCGAAAGCAATGATGCAGTGAATAGGGCGAAGCCCATACCATGTGCATAGCACATGGTATTAATTTGGAAAACCGAAGGTTTTTCGAATGATGCATTGCGGATATGGCAAAATATCGACAGATATTATACTGCGCCGAGTACATAGTATAAGAAATGATATTATTAATATAAGTCAGAAAATGCAGGAGAAACCAAATATGAAAAAGCAAAAGTCGTTACAAGAGATCATATATGCATTTTTTCTTTTAACAGCCATGATCCTTTTGTTTTTCTGGTTTACGGAACAGAACAGCAGACGGACAGAGGAGCAGAACAGGGATTATGCGGCGGACGCTGCACAGTTGAAGTCTGAGCAGATTGATGAGGAATTGAATAATGCTTTGAGCCATATCAAAGCCTATGCATACTTTTTGGGAGAAGGTCTGGATGAGCCTGCGGTTACGGCACAGATGCTTAAACAGATGGAAGAAAACTCTCAGTTTGACGCTATTTTGTATACGGATATTGACGGTGCGGACTATGCTTCCGATGGACGGATCTTCGAAGCAGCGGGGCGCGACTACTACAATAATGGTATCCGTGGAAACAGCAGCATTGAAATTGTATTTGATTCCTATTTTTTTGATGAGACCATGGTATGCTTTTATGCGTCGGTTCGCTTTGAGGGAGAGATCATCGGAGTGCTGCGCGGCGCTTTTCTTGCTGAGGAATATTTGAGAAGTATGCTGAGTACCACATATTTTGGGGAGGAGGCACAGGTATTTTTGTGTACGCCGGACGGCAGGATCATTGCCAGTTCTGACGGTACGAACTATGAAGGACATCTTCTTGACATGCTGAAGGAAACAGGCGTGATTGATCAGGATGTTGCAAGTCAGGTCTATCAGGTTTTTGAAAATGGCGGAGAGGGCGCTTTTACATGTGAATCCTCCAGTAAGACAGATAATATCTGTATCACATATCTGCCGAAAAACGCTTATGTTTTCGTGCAGACATTCCCCCAAAATGTTACACAGAGAATGATCACGGAAGAAAATCTGGTGGGGATCCAGCTGGAACTCATGCTTATCATTTTGTTTGCTGCCTACATTATTTTTATTCTGATTCGTACCAGACGCAATCAGAAAGAGCTGGAGAAAGAAAATCGGGAGATGGGATATATTATCAGCGGCGTCAATACGCTGTTTACAAGATTTGCCATGGTTGATTTTGAGGAGGACACTTATCAGTATCTGGCGGGGACAAAACCTGAGGGTACGGAAATCGAAGAAAGCGGAAATTATCAGGATCTTGTGGATTATCTGGCAAGTTATGTGGAAGAAAGCAGCCGTCAGGAGCTTATTGATTTTATAGATAAAGATTCCATTGTCACAGCTATGTCAAAACAAAACGATCTGCGGTTCGAAAGCTGCGTGATAAAAGATGGGCACGATGAATGGGAGCATGTGAATATTATCTGTCTGGAAAGAAAAGATAATACCGCTTCCAAGGTTTTGTTTATACGTCAGAATGTTACGGAGCTGAAGCAAAAAGAACTGCGTCTTCAGGCGGAAAGGGCGCTTGCAAACCGTAAGGAAAGACAGTATCAGATAGCGCTCATGTCCAATTCCTTATGCAGCTTTGAGTTTAACCTGACCAAAGATCTTATTGAGCAGAATATTATCAGGACAACAAACGGACAGAAAATATCACTCCTTGAACGGGTGGGATTGACAGCGCCGTGTAAGATCTCAGAATATTTTGAAAAATGGAAACAATTTGTTTTGGAGGAATCCATAAAAGAGTATTCTGAAACTTTAAATATAGAAAATCTGAACAATTGCTTTGATCAGGGCATCAGAGAAGTTGTAGCTGAGTATTGGCAAGGAAATTCCGGACAGGATCAGATGTGCGTGCGTCAGTCCTTTATTATGACAAGGGATGAAACGACAGACGATATTATGGTTATGGTGATCTCAAGAGATATCACGGAACAGGTCAAGAAACAGAGGGAGCAGACTCTGGCTCTACAGGATGCATTGATGCAGGCGCAGCATGCAAATAAGGCTAAGACGACATTTTTGTCTAATATGTCCCATGATATCCGTACCCCTATGAATGCCATCATAGGTTTTTCGACCATTGCCGTCAGCCATATTGACAATAAGGAACAGGTATTGGACTGTCTGCAAAAGGTTCTTTCGTCCGGCAACCACCTTCTCAGCCTGATCAACGATATTCTTGATATGAGCAGGATCGAGAGCGGAAAAGTGCAGATCAAAGAGCAGGAGTGTAATATTTCTGAACAGATGCATAATCTGGTAAATATTATCCAGCCCCAGATCAAGGCAAAACAACTGGAATTGTTTATCGATACCTTTGATGTTACCAACGAAGATGTCATTGCGGATCCGTTGAAGTTAAGTCAGGTATTTATCAATCTGTTAAGCAATGCGGTGAAATATACGCCCGCCGGAGGCATGGTTTCCTTCTGGATCATACAAAAGACCACCTATCGGCACGGATACGGCGATTATACGTTTATTATTAAAGACAATGGCATAGGAATGTCCCCGGATTTTGTGGAACATATCTTTGAACCCTTTGAACGGGAATCAACGGTAACGCAGAGCGGTATCCAGGGAACAGGTCTGGGCATGGCCATTACCAAAAATATCGTAGAGATGATGAACGGCACCATTAACGTTGAGAGCGAGCTGGGGCAGGGCACTACATTTACGGTAGAGCTGGAATTAAAACTACAGGATACGGAAAAGAATGCGGCACAGATCAAGGAACTGGAAGGATTGCGCGCGCTTGTTGTGGATGATGATTTCAATGTCTGCGACAGTGTAAGCAAGATGTTAAAACAGATCGGTCTGCGTTCCGAGTGGACGACTTCAGGCAAAGAAGCGGTTTATCGCGCAAAGGGCGCCTATGAGGAGGGGGATTCCTATCATACGTTTATTATTGACTGGCAGATGCCGGGTCTCAGCGGAGTGGAAACTGCCAGACAGATCCGAAAAGTGATCGGCGATGAAGCGGCTATCATCATCCTGACTGCATATGAATGGACGGATATTGAGGATGAAGCAAGGGCCGCAGGGGTTACCGCGTTCTGCGCTAAGCCTCTGTTTATGTCCGATTTGAAGATGGTTTTGCTTGCCGCTAATGATCTACAGGAAAATGGGAAGGAAGCTCCGGAGTGGACGCTTGCCCATTTTGAAGGAAAGCGCATCCTTCTGGTGGAGGATAATGAATTAAACCGCGAGATCGCGGAGGCGATTTTGGAAGAGGCAGGTTTCATTGTGGATACAGCGCCGGATGGGACAGACGCGGTAGTCATCATGGAGAAGGCGGAAGAAAATTATTATGATGCGATCCTGATGGATGTACAGATGCCGACCATGGATGGTTATGAAGCTACCAGAACCATCCGCAGACTTCCGAGAAATGATGTGAAAAATCTGCCTATCATAGCTATGACTGCCAATGCATTGGAAGAGGATAAGGAGGCGGCATTGACGAACGGAATGAACGCCCATATTGCGAAACCTCTCGATATGAATGTATTTATGTCTGTGCTTAAAAAATTTCTTAAGTAAAATAAGGAAGCACAACGGCAAAGCGGGGAAGGTATTCAATGGTTTCAAAAAGCGATTCATCAAAAATAGAAAGGCTGAAGGAAGAATTAAAGGCTGCTGACGCAGTGGTGATCGGTGCGGGTGCGGGACTTTCCACATCGGCGGGATTTGTATATACCGGAGAGCGTTTCCGGCAGTATTTTTCGGATTTTGAAGAAAAGTATGATTTTCATGATATGTATACGGGTGGGTTTTATCCATATCAGACACCGGAAGAATATTGGGCATATTGGAGCCGGTACATCTATGTCAACCGGTATATGGATGCGCCGAAGCCGGTATATCAGGAATTGTATGAACTGGTAAAGGATAAGGATTATTTTGTCATCACTACAAATGTAGACCATTGTTTCCAGAAAGCAGGGTTTGATAAGAAACGATTGTTTTATACGCAGGGAGATTATGGCTTATTCCAGTGCAGTGAGCCGTGCCGTCAGGAGACATTTGAAAATGAGGATATCGTCCGTGAGATGATGGAAAATCAAAAAGATATGCGGATACCGGAGGAGCTTCTGCCGATGTGTCCGCACTGTGGGAAACCGCTGACCACGAATCTGCGTGCTGACGGAAGTTTCGTAGAGGATCAGGGATGGCATGCGGCAGCAGAACGGTATAAAGAGTTTCTGCATGCAAAGAAGGATGCGAGGATCTTGTTTTTGGAACTTGGGGTTGGTTATAACACTCCGGGCATCATTAAATATCCGTTCTGGCAGATGACAGCCAAGAACAGGAAAGCGTTCTATGCCTGCCTGAATATGGGAGAAGCAGCGTGTCCTGACGAGATCAAGGAACGGGCTGTCTGCATTGATGGGGATATCGGAACGATTCTGCAGCAGCTTTTATAGCGGGACAAAAACATACTATTGATTGCGAGGATCGTGTAGAAATACACGGCCTTATTCATTTAATAGCCGTAAAATAATTTAACCAAAATTGCGCATAATTCAAATTGCGAAGCAATTTGTAATAAGCGTTTACGCTTATTTTAAGCGTTTACACTTATTTAACCATATCGGCAAAAAAACAAAAAATTGCCGATATGGTTATTGCAAACAAAAAAATTTTATGATATATTTGTTTCAACCCAAATAGAAAAAAAGTGCCAATATGGTTGAGGTGAACAGTATGAATTATATAAAGATGCAGACAGAAGTAGTAAATAGAATACCTGAAGATACTATTTTTTCCAGAAAAGATTTATCAAATATTGCCACTGAGATCTCTACAGATTTTAAGGAAACATTACTGCGCAATTTATTGGAAAAATTGTTAAAAGAGGGTGAGATAGTAAGAGTAGGAAGAAATCAATATCAAAAAAGGAATTTAAATGTTGTTAAAAATGTTTATAAAAATTCGTATTCTGAAGAAGCACAGATGATTGTAAATTGGATGCAGGAAAAATATCCTCTTTTAGATTACTGTATATGGGAATTAAGGTGGTTAAATGAGTTTTGGAATCATCAGATTGCGCAAAACAAGATATTTGTGGAAGTGGAGCGTATGGGTTGTGAATTTGTCTATACAGAGCTTAGCGATGAGTATGAGGGACATATTTTACTCAGACCGGATCAAAAAGAGTTATACCGTTATGCAGGACCTGATACGGTAATTATTGACAGGTTGGTATCTGAAGCTCCAAAGGGAAATCAGGATGAGTATAATATGTCATTGGAAAAATTGATTGTGGATTTGTTCGCAAATAAGAAATTGAGAAGTATGGTTCATATCGGAGAGTACGCAAAAGCGATAGCAGAGATGTTTGATAAATATTATATTGATCAGGTTAAACTTTTCCGATATGCAAACAGAAGGCATAAGAAAGAAGAGATATATCATTTTTTGATAGATGAAGTAGGTATAGAACTGACTATGGAGAAATAAAAATGTTAAAACCGGAGAATTTTAATATAGAGCATATCAATAGAGTGCGGGAGGGTAGTTCGTGCGATCCTGCTATTTTGGAGCGTACTGTGTATGCTTTTGGATTATTAGAATCATTAGTACGGGTAAATATGCCATTTATTTTTAAGGGTGGTACTTGTTTAATGTTGCTTTTGAAATCGCCCCGAAGATTATCTACGGATATTGATATTATTGTAGAGCCGGGAACAGATATTATGAATTATATTCAGGAGGCATCAAAAATATTCCCATTTGAAGAAGTGGAGGAGCAGAGCAGAATTGGCAAAAATCAAATTGAAAAGAGGCATTTTAAATTTTATTATGATTCACCGGTAAATAAGAGTCGGTTTTATATTCTGTTAGATGTTCTTTTTGAGGAAAATCATTATAATGAGTTGATAGAGAAACCAATTCAAAACGAATTCTTATTAACGGAAGAGCCGTATTTGCCGGTGAGGATTCCAAGTATCGATTGCATTTTGGGAGATAAGCTGACGGCATTTGCACCTCATACCACAGGAATTCCTTTTGATGAAAAGAAGGAACTGGAAATAATCAAACAGCTATATGATGTGTCCACACTGATAGAGGAATGTAGTAATTTTCAAGATATTTATGAATCTTATATGAAAACTGTTGTGTCTGAGATTGGTTATAGAGGGAATAATTGCACACCAGAGGATGCTTTGTTAGATACAATCTCCATGGCGGCATGTATCATATCAAGAGGAAATAATAATCCGGAAGAATATTGTAAGTTAATTACCGGCATAAAAAGTATTCGTACACATATTTTTAGAGAAAATTATTCCGGAGAAACTGCAGCAATACAAGCCTGCAGCGTCATGTATATGGCTGCGTGTATACTGAAAAATAAAAAATTCGTAAGAATTGAAAATTCGGAGATGTATATAAAGGATAGCATTAGTAAATCTAAATACAAAAGCTTGTCTTACATAAAGAGAATTAAATTGGAGGCGTATGGCTATTTGGTAGAGGCTGTACGGCTTTTGGGGGAATAGGAGTTTGTTTCATCTGCCTTTTATCCTCGTACATACACTTGTCCGCTTGTGAACACATCTTATTAAAATCCGTCTGTTCATCATTGTATGCAACACCGATCGCACAGGAAAAAGGAGTTTGCGATACTTTTTCATTTATTTGATCTTTCAACTGTTCGATGATTGTTTTTTGTTGATTAAAGCAGAGAAGCATAAATTCATCGCCGCCAACACGATACAGATAGCAATTCGGCGGAAGTACCTCTTCCACACAGTTGACCACCGTACAGATCGCCTCATCCCCCTTCGCATGTCCATACTCGTCATTCCACTTCTTTAGATCATTTAAGTCAATCGATATAACGGCGCTTAGATTTGCCATGTTTTTCTCAGCATCTATATAAAAACATCTCCGATTCAGTATGTTCGTCATCGGATCGCGCTTGAATTGCTGGGTATTCAAATACAGATAATAAAAAGTTAATGCAACCGCGCCGGATACATTAATGATTCCTTCATATTTCCATACGGTTTCCAACAATATGGAAATCATAAATGTAAAAAGAACGACAACAGAAATGATCGTTTCCGTACTTTTGACCGACTTATACAATTTTATCGTGCAGATCAATAGAACGATCTCATAAAAAACGCTTGTTATGTAAGCAAAATAGCCCAGAGGTCCTCGCACAAACTGGTTATCCATAGTATAAGAATACGCATAATTAACAAAAAATGCCGAAAAAGCAAGGATGGTATTTATGACAAGCGGTATGGAGATCCATCTGTATTTTCTGTCTTTTACATTTCCCAGCAACAAGATCATAACATAGATAATTGCCGGCCTTATGCTATATCCTATAGCAGACATCAGTATCCGTATCGGAGTCAATGTATCAAGTGACGCAGTCCAATTTTCTATGGAATCCGCCACGATCAGGCACAACAAAAGAACATCCTCCAACAGAAACAATGTCCGGATCCTTTTGGTAAAGTAATCATTTGTAAATATGAATACCAAAAAGAATAACAATATAATAACCGGCGCATAATTTATTTCAACAAGTTCTTTTATCATTCTATATCCCTTCCGCCATTTTTAATTGATATTTGAATTGTAACATATATCGGAAGAAAATGCTTGAATTAGTTTTTGTTTTGTTGAAATTAATTTCTATAATTGCTAAAATATAAAAGGATTCCAACATTACATTTTAGATAAGGAGCAAACGATATGAAAACTTATAATCATTTGTTTGAAACTTTGGAAAATTTTAATGATTTTTTGGATGGAATTTCACTGGACAGGAACAGTCAGGTATTATTACGGATCCACAGCAATATACATACCGCAGATATGATGGAAGAACTGGCAGCGGAATTAAAAAAACTGTTGCCCAATGCCGTAATGATCGGTTGCAGCGCATCCCATGTGATCTGTGAAGGAAAGATCTTACGGGGCGTGTGCCTGTTTTCCCTTACGGTATTTGAGCAGTGTGAGATGCGGATCGGGATGTTCAGCTGTGAGCAGGAGCCGGGAGTGGAAAAGCCCGGAGAGGCCTTGGGCGAGGAAGTGTCCAATGAGCTTATTAAAGGCGATAAGGGGATGCTGCTGACCTTTTTCCCTTTATCTTATTATAAAACGGCAAAATTTGTAGAACGTGTAGACCGGTTAAATAAAGGTCTGCATATGATAGGCGGCGTTGCTTATATGGTGGAAGGGATGGAAGGCGCCCATAGCGAGGCGGGCGAAAAAGCTTATGTATTGGGGCAGACGGAGACCTCTATCAATAAGATGGCAGCGGTCATGCTGGTGTCGCCAAAGCTTTTTATCTATGAAAATGTCATCTGCGGCGCAGAAGGCGTTGGAAGAAGCTATGAAGTAACAAAGGTTCACGAGCATTTTGTGGATGAAATAGAGGGTGATGATGCAGCCAAATGGTATCAGGGGATCCTCGGCAGGGAAGAACTGGAAAAAGATCCTACTCTGGCAAGCCTGTTTCCCCTTATACTGGAGGAGACGCAGACGGCATACAATGTGGTCTATGAATTGGCGGATACATTGCCGGAGCCTTGGAAATCGGAGAACAGGGACAGGATCAATGTTTTCAGTGAGATCTCCGAGGGCATGAAGTTTGGTCTGGGATATTTTGCACCCCAGAGGATTGTAGACCAGTTAAGCAGCGCCTATGAAGAATTGGGAGAGGCGCCGGTGGAATCGCTGTTTGCTTATGAGTGCCTTTCCAGGATGTGGATGCTTCATGACTGTGCCTCATGGGAAATAGGGCAATTCTACACCACGAATATCAGCGGCGCCATTTTGGCGGGAGAGATCGGTAATTTAAGAGGAAAAAATATATACGGTAATGCTACTCTGATGCTGGCGGGATTATCGGAAAATGAAAATGCCCGCCTGATTTTGAAGGAAAAAGGATTAAAGGATGTTTCCGGACTGCAGCATGAAAATATGCAGATCATCAATTATCTGCTGATGACGGGAAACAGACAGCTTAGTAAACAGCTCAGCCAGCAAAGGGATAAAATGAAGCAGGCGATGTTTTATCAGGAAATGTTAGGGCTGGATAATCAGGCAAGATATATCTATGACAGGGACAGGCACCATCTGGACAAGCTGGCGGTATTTTCCCTGAAAAATGAACGGATGATCCGTCTCTTTCTGGGGCAGGAGGATTTCTGGTCGGAATTAAAGACTATTTATGAAAATTTAAGAGCGCACTTGTCCAAGGAAGCGGCAGAGTATGCAGATGTGATTCATTTTTACAGTTATGGGGATAACGGGCTTTTGATCGCGGCGGAAGAGACCATGACAGATGACGGCGATTTTGTGAGATGCATCAAAACAGCCTATAAGTTTATGAACGGAGCTGTATGCAGGGACTTTAGGCTTTCTTATGAATGTGCAGTGATCATGCATGAAGAAGATGCCCTTCAAAAAGCGGATACTGCCCTTCAATACGGGGCAAAGAGTAAGAATCCTTTTGTCATATACAATCAGGTTCAGGAAGAAGTTGCGGATATGAAGGAAGAGATCCATATCCTTCAGGTGGTAAGGGATGCTCTTGTTCAGGACGGCATTGTGCCTCATTTTCAGGGGATCTATGATAACCGCAAGGGCAGGATCGAGATGTATGAAGCTTTGATCCGTATCAGGGACGCCCAGGGGAATCTGTATTATCCCGGTCAGTTCCTTTCCATCGCCAAGGAATATGATCTCTATGAAGCCCTGTCGGTCATTATGGTTAAAAAAGTAATGAGTATGTTTCTCCATAAGGATGTTAAGGTAACCATCAATCTGAATGTACAGGATATCTATGATGAAGACATGATCGAGATGATCTTCCATTATCTGAAGCAGGCGGATCATCCGAGGAATTTTGTATTTGAACTGGTGGAAAGCGAGGAGGTAACGGACTATCAATACATTGAGCAGTTTGCCGAAAGCATCCATGAGCATGGGGCAAAAATTGCCATTGATGATTTCGGAAGCGGCTTTTCCAATCTTTTGCACATCATCAAAATCAATGCGGATATTTTAAAAATCGACGGGGAGATCATCAAGGCGATCTGTCAGGATGAAAACTGCCGCGAATTTGTGACAATGATCAATGAATGGTGCAAAAACACCGGAAAAGAAGTCATCGGCGAGTTTGTAGAAAATGAAAATATCCAGCAGATCATGGAAAAAATCGGGATCGCCCATTCTCAGGGATACTATTTTGCAAAACCGGTAAAATGGGAGGATGTTACTTGAACATCCCCTTTAAAGTATCAGCAGCTTTAGATACACCATCTATTTTTAACTTTGCCTTTACACCGTCAATGATCTTCATAACAGCGTCATCCGGAAGATCCACACCGATGATTTTTTCTACTGCCTTTACGGGCTCTTTTTCAAACTGCTCTTTCATATTCGGATTCTTGGTAACTTCCTCTACGATCTTATTGATCTGTCCTTTGATATCCATTGTTTTATCCTCCATAATCTTTGCTTTTAGCGTATTTTATCAGAACTTTATTGTACAATATATTTTGGTAAAATTCAAGAAAAGGGTAAAAACAATTGCAAAAAATGTCAAAAAAAATAAGTTTATGCACTGAAATGCAAAAACTTGATATTTGGAGCGGTTTGTGCTATGTATTTAAAAAGATGAGCGCGAAACTCAGGTTAGGAAGGAGAAATGGACATGAGAAGAAACATGAATCGACCAGGAACCCGATCAAGATTGGCAGTTGTTATTTTACTGACTGCGGCGCTTATGGTGACAGCTGTCGGATGCCGGACAGCATCGGAGCCTGCGGCTGACGGGACGTATATAGATGCAGAAAATAATGATGAAACGGAGGGTGAAGGTATGCAGGACGCACAAGAGGATATGATCGCGGAGGCAATCAGACAGGAGACCGCGCAGGTGGATCCGGTAACAGATGATTCCGGGGATGGGGAACTGACTGAAGGAGAGTCTGCGTCGGGATTCAGTGAAGCGATCCCGTCAGAATATACTGCCATGAGATCTTCCGAATGCGGAACCGTCGAAAAGATATCTTATACGACGTATGACTATTATGGAGACGGCTCCGAAATAGAAAAATATGCTTATGTTTATCTTCCCTATGGTTATGATGAAGAGAAAAGCTATAATGTTCTCTATCTGATGCATGGCATCGGCGGAGATGAAAAGGAATGGGGGATGACCGGAAGCGCCTCTATTATAAAGAACATCATGGATAATCTTATCTATAACGGAGATATTGAACCGTTTATTGTGGTGACTCCTAACGGACGTTCGGGCGCGGATTTTGCCAATACAAATGGTGATTATTATTCTTTTTATGAGTTTGGGAAAGAGCTGAGGAATGATTTGATCCCATATATGGAGAGTCACTATGCGACATACGGACGATCTGACGCGGATGATTATGATATGGCAGCAGACAGGGAACACAGGGCAATGGCGGGCTTATCTATGGGCGGTATGCAGACCATTAATATAGGCATGTGTGAATGTCTGGATATCATAAGCTATTTCGGGGCGTTTTCCGCGGCGCCTACTTCATACATAGGGACGGATATTGTTAATCGGATAGACACGCAGTTTCCCGACGAGGAGATCAGGTATTTTTACAATATATGCGGAACCCAGGATAACATTGCCTATCAAAGCGCTTCTGCGGCGGCAAAAGACCTTCCGCAGTTAAGTGAAAGATTTCGGAATGGAGAAAATTATGTGTGGCAGGAGCTTAAGGGCGGACATGATTTTGGCATATGGTATCTGGGATTTTATAATTTTGCGCAGGTGGTGTTTGACTAGGGAGGAGAATTAAAAAGAGAGGGTTTGGGAAAGGGAACATATTTACAAAGAGTAACAAGCGGCAGCCCCTCAAAAGAGGACGCTGCTGTTTTTTGATTGCCTGCTTCAGACGTATCAGGTGAAAAGCCAATTTACCCCAAAAAGCTATATTTTCCTGCAATGCAACGCAAAGTAGCATGAAAAAAATCAAATGTATACAACTGTTGGTAGTGCAACCCGGATTTTTTCATTATTGTTGTCATATAGCAGGCAGCCCGGCTGCAGGCAGTGAAGATACTGATCCTCGCGAAGATATCGCAGGAATAAAAAGAAAGGCGGTTGTATTATGAGCAAAGAAACAGTCATATCGGCAAAGCACCTAAAAAAGGCGTTTGGCAAAGGCGACAGTATTCAGGTGATTTATTCAGATCTGAATATTGATATTTATAAGGGAGATTTCACCGTGATCATGGGATCATCGGGAGCAGGCAAATCTACCCTGATGTATTCCCTTTCAGGGATGGATAAGCCGGACGGAGGGGAGATCTTCTTTGACGGAACGGACATCACGAAGTTAAATAATGATAAATTGGCGGTATTTCGGCGGAAAGAATGCGGATTCGTATTTCAGCAGATCTATCTGATTGATAAGATGAACCTTATGGATAATGTCATTACGGCAGGGGTATTGACGAGCAAAGACAAGGAAGACATCAAATACCGTGCAAAGGAGCTGTTTTCTTTGGTAAATATCCCTGAAACCACATGGAAAAAGACTTCTTCCCAGATTTCAGGCGGTGAAGCGCAGAGAGCGGGTATCGTCAGGGCAGTGATCAACAGTCCCAACGTGCTTTTCGCGGACGAACCGACAGGCGCGTTAAATTCTGCCAATTCGGCAGCAGTCCTTGATGTTTTTTCTTCCCTTCATAAGAAAGAGCAGAGCATCGTCATGGTCACACATGATAAGAAATCAGCTCTGCGGGGAAACCGCATCATTTATATCAAAGACGGAAAGATCTACGGCGAGTGTGATCTGGGAGCATATGAGCAGGACGACGCCGGAAGAACGGAAAAACTTGATAAATTTATTAAAGAAATGGGGTGGTAGGATTGAAAAAGATATCCACACTTACGTTACATAATCTGAAAAAAGCAAAGGGACAGTTTATCTCCTTCGGGGTGTTTATCTGCCTGACCGCATTTATCATCAATATCGCCCTTGTACTTGCTTTTCAAACATTTAACGCTTATGACAGCCTGTTTGATCAGCTTGGCGCGGCGGACATCAATTTTATCATTCCTGAGATTCAGGATTATGACGATCTGCTCACGGAAGTGGAAGAAATGGACGGGGTATCCTTTGTTGAAAAGCATGGCGGCGTATTTACGACCGCAACTGTCCGTGAATTTGCAGGCTCCGATTTCGACATGAATACCGTTTTTTACAGTCTTGATGAGGAAAGAACGCTGAATCTGCTTGATGTTACGAATTATTCCGGTGAGGGCGGCAATTCTGTTTACATTCCTTTATATATGAGGGAATTGGGCGGTTTTACGGAAGGCGGCAGCATCACATATTCCATAGACGGTGAGGAACATACCTACAATATCGGCGGGATCGTATCGGAAATGCAGTATGGCAATTACGGTACCGGCATGATCGGCGGATATCTTCCGGGAACCCTTTATGAGGACTTTGCGGAGGAATACAGTAATAATGTCATTGTGGAATACTCCTTAAAGATAAGCGACACTGCTGATCTTAGCGAAATGAAAAATACGATCACTGAAAAACTGAGAGAAAAAGGGATCGCGTTAATGAGCATCAATGACAAGGATACTTCAAAGCAGACCAGAACAATGGTTTGTACCCTGCTTATCGTTATCTTTTTGGCGCTTGCTGCCATAATACTTGTAGTGAGTATTTTCCTCAGTAACTTCCGGATACGGAGCGCGATCGAAGGCGAACTTGCGCAGATGGGCGTATTAAAAGCGGTCGGTTATACAAGCGGTCTGATCATCGCTTCGACGATTATGCCCTACATACTGGTAGGCGTTATTGCCACAGTGATCGGAATCGTCCTGTCTTATTCCGTCCTTCCTTCCGTAGCGGGTGTTTTGGCGATCCAGTCAGGATTTTCCTATACGCCGGAATTTGATATTATGGCGCTGCTGATCGTAATATTGACACTGACATGCGCAATACTGCTTTTTTCCTACCTTTCCGCAGGGAAAATACATAAATTGGAGCCGATCAACGCCATAAGAGGCATCACCGGAGATGAATCGGCGGGACAGAATATATTGCTGTTTATTGTATCATTTGGTATCATGGTGTTGCTGTCCTTTGCGGGAACGCTTCTATATAATGTAAATATCAAGCCGGATAATTTTATGAATACACTTTCAGAAGAAATACCGTCCGTTATTTTCACGGCGGAGGACGACAAACTGACGGAGCTTGAGGAACTTCTTCAAACTGACAGCCGCGTAAAGCTTGTTTTGGAATATGCTTCCGTGCCTGTAAGCTATGAAGACGGAAGTCTGACAGCCTTCGTGTGTGAAGATTTTTCAAAGGTAACAAATGATATCTGTTATGAGGGCAGAAGTCCCGAGAACGAGAATGAGATCGCGGTGGGAAATGCGATCTCGGACAGCTATCCGATCGGCAGCATCATGACATTAACCGTTGGCGATAAATCGGCGGATTACCGTGTGACCGGCTATATCCAAAGCGTGAATAATGCAGGCTCGGTATGCCAGCTGACAAGGGAAGGATACGAAAAGATCGGCGAATCCATAAATTCCGTCAATGTATATTTGTATGATAAAATTGCCGGTGAGTTTATCAATGAGTATGAAGAAAACCACGATACGCTCATCAAATCATCCGTCAATTATGAGCAGTTGAATGAAAACGGTCAGATGATGTATACGGGTATTGTTTCCGTGATCGTGGTGATCCTGTTTGTAATCTCCGTTCTGATGGTGCTGTTGGTAATGTATGTGATCATCAATTCCATGATCAGCAGGCGTAAGCAGGAATTCGGTATCTATAAAGCGATCGGATACACGAACGGACAGCTTACGATCAAGACGGCGCTTAATTTTATCCCCGTTGTGGCTGTGGCATCGGTCATTTCGGCAGTTGCCGGACTGTGGTATCTTCCCGCAATGAACAATACCATATTTTCCATGATTGGGGCTATAAAAAATCATTTTGAAGTCGCTGTCTGGATATTGATCGTATTTGCAGTGGTGTTTACCGCGGTGGCATTTGTGATCAGCGTGCTTCTTTCAGCGCCGATCAAGAAGATAACCGCATATTCACTATTAAAAGATTAAATGTATATAAGGAAGGAGAATGATATGAATTTTTCAGAAAGATTAAAGGAAATCAGAAAAAAAGAGGGCATCTCGCAGGAGCAGCTTGCTGAAAAGATCGGTGTTTCAAGGCAGGCGATCACGAAGTGGGAAACAGGAAAAGGTCTGCCGGATGTTGAAAATATGATGATTATAGCAGAGATCTTTAAGACGACCATAGATGAGCTGCTGACGGATTCCGTTACAAAGGAAAACCCGAAAACGATCGTATATACCAGTGAAACGATTTATGACATCGACTGTGAAAAACATTTTGATGTCAATATCGGCAGCGCGGCAGCGATTCTGCTTTCATCCGGCGATGATGAGAAGCTGCATATCAAGCTGTCCTCGGAAAGTCTTGAGAATTTGGGCTCTATGTTTAAGATCAAGCTGGATGATAAGAAAAACAAGCTTGATGTAGTCTGCCTTAACAAAAATAAGCTGAGCCGTTATGAAGCGGAGGAGTCTCTGACAGTTGAGGTCATCCTGCCGAATAAATATTCCGATCATTGCGAAATCGCAGCCAGCGTCAAGCTCCTTGCAATCAGCGGTCTTCACCTGAACCGTCTGGAATATGACGGTGACGCGGAGCATGTCCTGATCTCAGACAGCAGCGGAAGTCTGGAGCTGACGGGAAAAACGAATTATGACATCACTGTTGATAAGATCACGGGAAGACTTGATGTTAATCAATGGAAGTCCAAAGCGGTCGTTCATATCCCGGAAGAAAATATGGTGAATGTTATCAATAAAGGCAGAAAATGTAATGTCTATTATGTAAAAGACGGAGAATCGGCAGAATATGACAAAGCTGCCGACAGTGAAAATGAGATCAGCATTTCAGGAATCTTTTCAGAACTGACCATAGATCTGGTAAGAGATTCAAAATAAAAAGGCATTGCTGATGAGGCAGGGCTTTCGGTTATGTGACCGGTTGTTTTGTGGAGTGATCCATAGGGGAACAGCCGGTCATATTTTTGTGTTTTATTTGGTTGCATTTTACGAAGCTATTTATTACAATAAATGTGAAAAGCCCTTGCCGAAGGCGGCATGGGGATTAGGTTGAAAAATCACACTGA
>DLOQ01000111.1:0-10256 GCA_002479655.1 Lachnospiraceae bacterium UBA7480 | reverse complement strand
CGTCGCTAAGCGCTCCGGAATGGGGATTGGTATGTGGGAATTTACGTCGGAGAGGTGGAACAGGATGGCTGAATCAATGAGCAGAAAACAATTCACGATATATATGATAGTGGCTTTTGGACTGGCATGGATCTTGGAGATCGTGGGAAGCGTATTCTCGAACAATGGTAATAATATGGCGCTCGGCTTGTTTTTAGCAGTCGCTATGTATATGCCGTTTCTGGGGGTACTAATAGCAAGGATACCACTAAAGGGGATGGGATGGATCCCGCATCTGAAAGGCAAGATCCGATATTTGTTTTTTGCGCTTTGGATGCCGGCGCTGCTAAGCATCATCGGTGGTGTTTTATTCTTTGCGTTTTTTCCGGATGCATATGATCCGGAATTTTTGACTTTGCACAGACTCCTGGAAGAGACCGGCGCATTGGAACAGATGGAAGAGCAAGGCTTAACGGTTCCCATATATCTTCTGATCTCTACTATTCAGGCAGTTACGATTGCACCATTTTTCAATATGTTTATAGCGCTGGGAGAAGAAGTCGGCTGGAGAGGCGCGCTGTATCCTTATCTGAAGGGGAAGCTTGGCGTTACCAAGGGACGTATCGTTGGCGGTACGATTTGGGGCGTCTGGCACTGGCCGGCTATCATTCTTGCGGGTTATGAATATGGTAAAGAATATCTTGGGGCGCCGGTGCTTGGACCGATCGTATTTTGTATCGTTACGGTTGTGATGGGGATTTTATTAGATTATGTATATGAAAAGACACAGACGATCTGGCTGCCGTCTCTGATGCATGGCGCAATCAATGCATTTACGGTATTTGCCTATCTGTCAAAACCGGAATATGCAGACAAGGCGGTCTTAGGTCCTGCATATATTGGTATCATCAGTTTGATCCCGATGATAATTATGGCGTTGACCCTTAGTATGAAAAGCGCCTCACACAGAAAACGCGAAAGGCACGGTGTATAGACCATGGTAACGGAAATACTGGAATTGTTGGAAACAGTAGCGATTACAGTCAGTGGTTTCCTGATAAAAAAATATGTATTTTTAGAGCCGGACATGGAAGCTAAAAAACAGCGCATTTATTATTATGCAAGTTTTTTCCTTATCTGTATTGTGGCTTTAGCTGTTGGGAAAGATGCCGCAACAATTGCGGCGCTGTTTATGATTGCGTTAAATACCTGTCTTGGCAGGAAAAAACACAGACTGTGGGGGCTGGTTCTGATGATACCGTTTATGGGCATTATCAACGGGCTTTTTGTTCCCATTTTGCTTGTGCCGCCGTATCTGCTGGAGCTGCAGGAACGGGAAACACAGATCTGCCAGTTTGCGGTTTATGGAATATTGACCGTACCGATTATTTTATTCTATGTGAAAGGGAAGAACTGGCGCAGCTGGTTTCAGGAGAATATGCAGCACAGAAGCCTGCAAAGATCTGAGCGGTATCTGCTTTGGGCGGTCGGTATCCTGATGTTGTTTTTTTCCCGTGAAGTTGCAAAGCAGCTTGCGGGAGATGGGGAAAATGCGCTGGCAGCAGCAGAAGCCTACAGGCACAGTCTTTCTTCCTTTATCGGTATCAGCAGCATCGCCGCATTTATTATGACGATCACGATCATTGCGCTGATCATGCAGGGCAATAAGCGTTCCTTTTACCATGAGCGGGTTTCCGGCATGCAGTCCGGCATGATCACATTCATGGCGGAGGTCGTGGAGAACAGGGACGACAACACGGGCGGTCACATCAGGCGCACGGCGGAATATGTGGAGAGTATCGCAAAAGAGTTGAAAAAGCAGGGTAAATATAGTGATATTCTGACAGAGCAGTATCTTAGTAACATGGTAGTGGCGGCGCCGCTTCACGACATCGGGAAAATACATATTCCGGATATTGTCTTAAACAAGCCGGGGAGACTGACGGAGGAAGAATTTGAGGTTATGAAAACGCATACCACGGCAGGCGAGGAATTGCTTGCCCATGCAAAGACGGAGCTTGGGGAATCAGAGTATCTGAATATGGCGGTGGAGATGGCGGCGTATCATCACGAGTGGTGGAATGGAAAAGGCTATCCCCATGGCATCAGCGGGGAAGAAATACCGCTTTGCGCAAGGATTATGGCGGTGGCGGATGTTTTTGACGCACTAACCTCCAAACGCTGCTATAAAGATGCCATGCCGCTCGAAAAGGCGTATGCGATCATCAGGGAGGAAGCCGGGACGCATTTTGATCCGGCGGTTGTGGAGGCGTTTTTTGCGCTGACGGCGGACGTTGAAGAAGAGGGAGAAGCTTAAAGCGCGCGCGTCCCTGCTTTCTGCCGCAGGAGTTTAAGATTGATTTCCGGTTTGGCTGCCGTATACAGTATGTTCATCTTATCTGCAAACTGGCGAATATCCATTTCATGATAGGGCGAATACAGCGCCAGCACTTCCTTGATTAGCACATACTGCAATTTCGGCAAATCGCGCTAAAACACGGCAAATTAGAGCATCTCAGGAGGAAAATTGAATATGATTACGATACTTTTTGTGTGCCACGGCAGTACCTTGAGAGGTTCCGAAAAAGCCTGTTAAAGCAATGGTTACATAGAAAAATAAGGTGTTTACTATACCACTACTACACCATTTTGTGGATGAGTCTTGATTTCGGTTCAGCATTAGACTGACCCATTAAAATTACAATAATAAGCTGAAACGTGGAACTTTAAGCATATTGTCAATGTAAAAATAGTAAAGGGTGTGAAAATCATAACAACTGTAGGGGTTGGAAATTATATGAAAAGAAAATAGATAAGTTAAAAACAGAAAATCCGTTGATAAATATTAAATAAGGTGATATACTACACTTAAATAGAAAATATAAACGTCAAAGACGTTTATAAATTTGGAGGCAGTTATGAAACTTCTTCGTATTACAGCGGAAGGACTACCACTTTTTAAGGAAAAATTGGATTTGAATTTTTATGCACAGCAGAGAGTTGCAAAAGAACATAAGAACATTTTGTGTCCATTATTTTCAAATATTTATCTAAATTCTGCAAATGGATTCATTGGTATCAATGCTTCAGGAAAGACTTCTGTATTAAAGGTGATTTTGCTTGTATTGGAAATGATCAATAATGAGCCAATTAACCACATTGAGACCAGAGATATTTTGGGAGATGCACAAAAAGTTAAATTGAATTCATATTTTTTTTCGAGAAAGACAAAAGAGATTTGCCGATTAGAAACGATTATTACGTCTCGTAAGAGTAAGCAGGAAGGGGCAAGTTACAGTATTGTCTCAGAGTCTTTATGGACAAAGAAAGCAGATGAGGTAACTACTCGTAAGGCAATGTTATCTTTTGATGGAAGAGAGCCGGCAATAATCAGAAGCAGCCGGGAGGAGTTTTTGTCTGATGATGTAAGTATAATGATTGCCAAAAATAAAAAGACAAAGGAACATTTGCGAATTGTTGATCTCTTGAAATATACGAATGTGAATGTGCTTCCGTTCTCGGAAGAAATACCTAAAGAGGTTATCACGTTCCTGGATCCAACGATTGAGAGCCTGTATTTTGATGAAAAGGACAAAAAGCCCTTAATCCATCTGAAATTTAAGGGAGAAGAAGAAATTCTGCTTAACAATCCTGTGGAATTGAACAATTATCTTTCTTCAGGTACTGTAAAAGGAATGATAACTTTTACCTTGGCTCAGGAAGTATTGCAAAATGGCGGATATATTGTTGTGGATGAAATTGAGAACCATTTCAACAAAGAAATAGTTACTACGCTGATGCGTTTCTTTATGGATAGCAGGCTGAATAAGAATGGTGGAACACTTATTTTTTCTACACATTATCCGGAATTACTGGATGAATATGATCGCAATGATAGTATATTCATTACCAGAAATCGCAATGGTATAACGGTAGAGAATCTATCTAATATACTGAAACGAAATGATATCAAGAAGAGTGATGCGTACCAGAGTGGTTTTCTTGAAGGTACGACACCAACATATGAGGCATATATGCAGCTAAAGAAAAGTATAACTGCAGCCCTTGTATAGGAGGCGCTTATGGAATTAGCAAAATATAAGGCGTGTATCTGTGAGGGTTCAGCTGAAAATGCAATCATGGATATACTCTTGGATCATGAACTTCTAATCTTTTCCAGAGAAGAGATGATTGAGGAAGAAATGATTCGCTGCAGAGAAGGCAGGAAGTTTGAAGAAAAGTATTTGAGAAAAGGATTTAAGGATAAGATTTCTGTTATAAGGATTCTTGACTCAAGGCGTGAAAACTTTAAGCTTAGTAAGGCGTATGCCAATAAAGTAGATGTCATAAATGTGGTCACGGCCCCAGAGATAGAGATGCTAGTCATTTTTAATGAGCATAAGTACAAGGAATTCAAAAAATCAGGGAAGAAACCAAGTGTTTTTTGTAAAGAGGATTTGAAGATGGCAGAAGTAAAGTCGTATGATTTTGTGAAAGGTTACTTCAATGATCCGGCAGTTCTTGTGGCAGCTATAAAAAAGTATCATAAAATATCGAAAGTTCAAAAGGGTGAATATACTTTGCTTGATTTGTTGCGATAGAAATAATTAAAAAGGAATCAATGCAGAAATAGCGGCGGCAGTAGCAGAATTCAATCAAATACATATTTGCAGGAGAATGATGCGGTTCTCAATAAGAAAAAAGGGTAATGTATAATTCGATGTGATCATGAGAGAGAAAAAATGAGAAAAAATGAAAAAAATTCTATAAAATTGTGGAAGATAGTGCTCCAGATTATTATGTTGTCAATGTTTTTTGTGGAAACGCTGGCAGGATGTGTAAATGTTCCTAAAAATGAAAATCAGCAGGAATTTGCAGAAACAGAAACTGAGCAAAATGAATACGATGAGACAATTCAGGCAAATGAAGAATTCAGTATGCTTGGGGTGCCAATATTAACTATAGAAACGGCATCGGCGAGTTGTTATGATGTTAATGGGAAGCTGAATGCCGAGTTGACGTACGATATAGTCTCTTTGGAGGGGAATGGATTTGAAACAGTGTCACAGGCTATTCTGGAGTGGAATGAACGTGATATAGGCAATTTGATGATAATGGGGCAAGAATATACATATGATGAGAAATATACCGTCAGATTTGAATCGTCGGTGGAGTGTACCCGTATGGACAGTAGTGTCATTAGTCTGCGACAGCAGAGGTTTGGAACAGGTGAGGGTTATTTGGGTGTTAATTTTGATGTAGCAAGTGGAAAAAAGCTGGTTCTATCAGATATACTTGTGGATGAGGAAGGATTTCAAGAGAAAATTACAAAGCCTATTATTGAAAAACTGCAGGAGGTGTTGGATACAGATATATTTAATGGATATGAAACTGATACAAGCCAGGACTGGATATCTGAATACATAGATATAAGTAGTATGTGGTATCTGGATGCTGTTGGAATTGTTTTTTTCTTTGATTTTTCTGAAATTAATCCAATATATAAATATAACAGTGTAACGGTGACGATTCCCTATGAAGATGTGGCAGAGTGCATGAAATCAGAATACTGTGGCATACATGGTGCTGGAGTGGCGCGTTTTCCAGTCAATGAGACTGTGAGAGTGAATCTTTCAGAAGAGAAGTTTATGGAGAAGGATGCTGTGAATGAATCATCCGGTATAGAGATATTATCATGGGATACTGTTATGCTTGCTTTTGAAGGGGATGAAGAAGATTGGGGATGGGGAGGAAAGGCAGGCATCATAATCAATGACAGACAGGAAGATGTGGAAGCTTATTACTGGATTGAAGAGGCATATCTTTTAAGTCAGATAAGCGGAGAAACTTATCTGCTGTTTGATGATGAAAATCTTGACCATAATGGATGTATAACATACCTATATGATATCACGAACGGTGAAATTGAAAAAAGGGAAGAATACGGTGCGTGGATTGTAGGTAAAAATGTTAATGTCAGATCACTTACTCTTGGTGAGATTGTGGAAGTCTTTGGAACTTATTTTATAACGACGTCTTATAGCATTAGAGATGAAAGCGCAAGATTTGTAAGGGCAGAAGTTCGTTATAATAATTCAAGGAACTCTTCCTTAAATGTTATCAGAGACCTGCCTGTAGTCATAGATGGTGAAAAGACCAGTTTGCCACCGGGAAGCAGGATTATCATTACAGCGATAGACGATAGTAAAATTGCCTATTTTGAAGAGATAAATTCAGGGATAGAAGGTGAAATCCACTATACGGATGGGGATAGCGGAGAGGGACCAATCTGTGTGGATGGTGTGGAGGAATCTGCCTATTTTGAATATTTGCCCTACAGTGGTTAAAAGGGATGGTCTGTTTTTGGTATTATCAAAATAATCTGACATAGTGCCACAAATTAAGAAGTATCATGGAATTGTGGCACATGGTAGGGATTTTATATTTTGAGAATCATTGGGAAAAACTGCGTAAAAAGCGTCAAGCATAAGCAAATAAAAGCATTTCAGGAGGAAAAATTAACATGATTAAGATACTTTTCATCTGCCACGGCAGTATCTTGAGATGTTCCGGAAAAGCCAGTAAAGTCAATGATTTCACGCTTCAATAAGGTACTTACTACACCACTACTACACCATTTTTGAAAGAGCCTTGAGATGACATTGTTTACAGCTAATAAATCGGTTTACAAGTTGGCAGTTTTCTTCATGGAAAGGGAACTGCCATTTGCCTTAAAATAAATCAATCAACTACACCTTTTGTATAATACATAGTGATAATGAAGAAAGATTTTTAACAATGGTTGCTTTTTTTTGAATAGTAGAGTACAATATGGATAATGATAAAATTAAGATAAAATATTGATAAGGAGCGAATGCAAATGTTACAGATTAGACCTGTTTCAGATTTAAGAAATAAGTTTCCTGATATTGAGAGAATTGTAAATGCGGGTGAACCGGTATATTTAACAAAAAACGGATATGGAGCAATGGTGGTACTTAGTCTTGAAGAGTATTCAAAGTTGACGGATGGTGTGGAAGCGGCATTGGATAAAGCAGATAGGCTTGCGGCAGAGGGTACTGGTCGAATGAGCCATGAGGAAGTATTTGGAAATTTGCGGAGGAAGATAAATGCTCAGTAGAAAATACAGGTTGAGGTATCTACCACTTTTTTATGAGGATCTTGATGAAAAAGTAACTTATATCCTTGAGAAACTGAAAAATCCGAAAGCGGCAAATGATTTATTAGATAAGGTGGAAGCTGCTATTATGGAGCGGCTTCCAGTGGCAGAATCATTTGAATCATATCATTCTATCCGAGAGCGTAGATATGTTTATTACCGCATTTATGTAGATAATTATATTATTTACTATGTGGTAATAGATGATAATCCAAATGATTTGGTTATGGAAGTTAGAAGGTTCCTTTATAATGGGCAGAATCGGGATAATGTGGTGTAGTAATAATTGATGCAATGAAGATTAATCGCGCGTTACATTCTGAATAAAATACCTTCAAGTGATAAAAAGGCAACACTATTTGATTGAAAAATAAAGGCGGTAAACAACAATGAATAAAGAAAAAGCTTTACAAAAAGACAGACAGAATGGGGATAAGAAGCATAGACCTGTGTATAAGTTTGTGCTATAATCAATATGGTAGAGAAATTTGTGGCTTTTAATACATCTATAAGGGGATTAACAAAATGGATTCTCTTTTTAATTCAACATTGTGTGTTGAACATGAGAATGTTGAGATTTTCTTTGATCGATCATATGAATTACAACTGTGCATAGATGCAGTCAATGCACATGATAAAACTATTATTATGGGAAAACGAGGTGTTGGCATAACTGCTCTAATAAAACATGTGCAGAATAAAATTCTTGCTTCGGACGAGAAAATTTGTCCAGTGTACATGAATTTTGTAAGACTTAGACCTGAGATTAACGATTCATCGCTTATTACTGCAAGTGTGTTAGGTGATTTTGTAAGATATATTTGGGGACATATACTCCAGCGCGATTTTATGGAACTTTTTGAAGATGATATAGGAAAATTTGATTGTAGGTTGGCACAGTATGTTTATAAAACACATAAGCTACTACATTCTATATCTACGGAGATAGTAAAAAAGAAAGTCTATGGAGCAGAAGCAAGCTTATTTATTAAGGGCAATATCAATAGCGAAAATGAAAAAAGTCTGCATTAAATCCGTTGACCAATCAAGAATTGAGGGAATTGTTTTACGGGTTGTGTAATCAACTTATTGAGTACACTGATACTGCATCTTTAGCTTTTTTGTATGATGAAGCAAATGTTTTTGATAGAGGAACACAGCTTCAGATTGGGCGAGAATTAAATGCGTTGTTTCCAAGTCTTTCATGTTCTTTTGTTTATGTTATCAGTACTCCTTTAGATCATCAGAAATATGATGACTATATTATGGGATTTGATAGAATAATTGAATTAAATGGATTTCCTGATGTCAGCTATTCAAAACAATTACTTGAAAGTAGAATCGTAGATAAAGATAAGCATATTATTGTTGATTCTGCCATTGATACATGTCATGAGTTGACTAAGGGCAACCCTCGTTTCTTAATTGAGTGTACACGAGAAGCTATTTGCAGAAAAGCATTTTCTGATAAGGGCGTTACACAAAGTGCAGTTATAACAATAACCCAAGAAGATATTACTAAGGCATGGGAGTATCGCTCTTTAATGCAAAGAAGATTTATGCAAGAGATCAATAGCTAAACCGGTACGCGGCAGCTATCACATAGCCACCGCGTCCCAATTTTTATGGGTGTAGATATAGGAATGTTATGCGATAGAACGCCATTTGCTGGGGGTAGGTATAAATCCTTTTCTCGGCTTAAAACGTGCCCGCAGAGCCGTTAGTAGCAAGGCTCTTTTTGTAATTTTTTTTGATAGTATGAAAAAGAAAAGACGTATGATATACTGAAAAAGTTTTAGATGTTAGTCGTGAATTTACTTAAAGTGTATTAGAGGGTATAAGTATGAATGAGAAAGTCAAGAGATTGGCACCTACACAGGAGGTGTTGAGAGAACTTTTTTTGAAATCGGGAAATAGATGTGCTTTTCCAGGATGTCATAATCTCATGATGAATGAGCGGGGAGATTTTATAGGACAAATATGCCATATAGAAGCTGCAGAGGAAGGTGGCGAACGTTTCAATCCGAACATGACTAATGAGGAAAGGCGTTCATTTGATAACCTTATGTTGATGTGCTACGAACATCATATAGTAACAAATAATGTTGCTGAATATCCCGTATCTAAACTGAAAAAAATGAAAAAGGATCATGAAGACAAGTTTTCTGGTATTATTCAAAAAATGAGAAATTCAATTGAAGATTATGGAGTGACAGATAATTTTACAGAATCAAAAATCTGCCGCAAACTATCTGATGTAATGAAATATGGTTGCTCTGATGAAGAAAATATGGAAAATTCTCAAGCATTAAATAGGATATTGTATAAAATAATTGATGTACCTATTGAAACACGATTTCTTCTTAGTATTATGGTTAGTCGGTCATTTTCAGATAGAGCAGGAGGATGCGTTGTGCCCCTTCATGAAATTGAATCAGCTACATGTAAGGACATCTCTTATATTTTGCAACAAATTGATATTTTAAAACGTCGGGGTATAATTTCAGAACCGGATGCTGACGAATATGGATGTCCATTTTGCTTATTGCACGATGATTCTGAAACTGGCTGGAATTATTGGAATGATATTCGAGAGTTTTGCAAGAGAGTTAATATACCAGTTAACGAAATATGTGTAGATTTAAATTTTTCACTATTTGATTAGTCAAGTATAATTTTATTAAATGTATTAAAGGCATTTTCCCGTGAGGGAGATGCTTTTTTTCTGCATATTTTTGAAGGTGTGTATGAAGTTACCAACTATTTTAGGGAACAGGGGTGCAAGGAAAGAAAGGTGAAGTGGGCTGCAGGAGTGGCAACCTCTACGAGAGGGATTTGGAGAAAGCCTTCCTGATGGCTTGGAACGGCATTGTGGAGAACAGGGAGAGTTTTCTGCCCGCATGGGAGAAGCAGAGGGAAGAGGGAAATGCCTTGGAGAAATGGCGGGCGAGGCAGATGATGGAGCTGACCATGCAGCCGCCGCTTGACATGGTCTGTCCGGAAATAGTGAATATGGTCTTAGGGAGTGTGGAAGTCCACGATGGCGGGCCGTAGCTATTGCAAAAACTACGAGATAGTGATAAAATAGTTATTGACC
>DLOQ01000141.1:10659-10842 GCA_002479655.1 Lachnospiraceae bacterium UBA7480 | reverse complement strand
GGTATACATGAGAATGAAGAGGAGTACGTATTTACACTCAGAGATGGAAATGGAAATATCCTAATGACTGGTGGAATTGCATCGGCAAGAACCGTTCAAGGTTCGGATTCAACGGGCGCAATTTCGTATCTTGTGGAAATTCAATTTACAGATGACGCGTCAGATGCATTTTATCAGATAACA
>DLOQ01000141.1:4448-10530 GCA_002479655.1 Lachnospiraceae bacterium UBA7480 | reverse complement strand
TAAAAAATATGTAAAGAAATATGAAATCAGCCATTGAAAATCTTGAAATTCTGTTGTATGTTTTATTCAAAATAATTTTATTAAAATCGATTTGAATTAAATGAGAAGAGGGTTTATGGCAAGGTATTTATCAGAAATATTTTATGAGAGGCCTAAGCAGTATGGCTTTAGAGGAGACCCTTACTTTTGGNNCTTATCTCGAAGAGTACTTCTCAAAGATAGAGTTCCCATATTCGGAAAGCCGGTTTGTGGATGATATTTACCGTATTTTTCTAAAAGTAAGTGGTACACAGCTGCAAGTAGATACAGTGGTAAAGGTAGAGGAATTTGCGCACGGAGGAATGACTTCAGGTGGCTTAAGTGGGCAATTTTGGATTGAAAGAGGGATTCCGCTTTTGGTGGATAGATATCGTGAAATAGTAAAACAATGTGAATAAACATACTTTTAGATATGCTGATATAAAGGCTGTTTATGGATATGATAAAACAGCTCTATACATGCATTATATTAATTTTGGAATCAATGAATGGAGGATTGCGGAATTTCATTGACTTAAAATGGACAAAAAGTTAGTCAGAAAACAGGAATCACGAGAGTCTGAAGGTTTGCACATTGCTTATGGTTCCTAAGAACGCCCCGTACAGAAGGTTTCTGTATGGGGCATAATATTGTGTCAGTTTTATTATTCGTCTGTCTGGGCAGAATTGACATGCACCATGATATGTTTGACCTTTGGGAAATTCTTTTCAATATCCGCGTGGACTTCTTCTGCGATCTCATGGGATCTTTGCAGCGTATAAGAACCATCTACCGCAATCTCTATGTCTACATATATTTTATTCCCGAAAATACGCGTGTGAAGCGAATCTATCCCCTGAACTTCTTCATTTTTCATAACACGCTCATAAATGTGCCGTTCCGTTTCTTCGTCGCAGGAATGATCCACTACTTTATCGACGGCATCCTTGAAAATGTCATACGCAGCCTTAACGATAAATACGAAAATCACCAGACTGGCAATGGAATCCATGATCGGAAAGCCGAGTCTTGCTCCTGCAATTCCTATCAAAGCCCCTATAGAGGAAAACGCGTCGGAACGGTGGTGCCACGCATCCGCCAGCAGCGCGCTGGAGTCAATCCTGACGGCATTTACTTTTGTATACCAGAACATGGCTTCTTTGCTTGCAATGGATACGATTGCCGCAACCAGCGCTAAGATCCCCGGCACCTGCAGATCGCCGTAATTGCCGGACAGAATATTTTTCAACGCCCCTGCCCCAATGCCANNAAACAGGATCATTGCAAGGATAATGGCTGCCACACATTCCATACGCTCATGCCCATAGGGATGTTCTTTATCCGCGCCCTTGGAGGCAACTTTGACCCCGATGATCACCACGATCGTGCTAAACACGTCCGAAGCGGAATGAACTGCGTCGCTGACCATCGCTTGGGAATGGGCTGCAATACCCGCGATCAGCTTAAACGCAGACAATATCAGATTGCCCACAATGCTTACGGCTGACACCCTGTCTACAACTTTCTGGAAATCATTGTCCGTTCCGGTACCGGTCTTTTTCGTCTCTTGTTTTTTCATCATAATTAAGTTACCTCCCAAAATGTAAGATAGCTCTATGACACTAATATATGTGGGAATTAGAAGACTGCCTTTATAAAAAAGTATAAAAAAATACCCACGACCAGTATTAGCAACTACTGTCCCGTGGATAGAAGATTCCACTGTCACTTATGCGACCCGACTCCATGACACATGGTCACGGTCTGTTCAGTTTGTACTGTAGATTTATATGCAGTGCAAAGAGTAACTATAACTTAACATGGGAATCCGATATTGTCAAGCCAAAATTTTGGGTATTTCTTTCAAGACCGGCGTCGGTAATTGGGGCTCCGGTGATTTTACCGGCAGTCCTTGTTATGGACAATGCAATATGCTACACTGAAATCAATAAAGCAGGGTTTGAGGGGTGCTAATAATGAGATTGCTGATCTATGGGGCGGGAGTTATCGGCTGTTTATATGCTGCATTATTTAGTGAAGCCGGATATGATACTTACGTTTATGCACGCGGAAAAAGATTGGAAAGCCTTACGAAACATGGATTGCTGTATAAAAAAGATAAGAGGATAATGAAAGCTGCGGTAAAGATCATTGATAAAGTGGAGACCGATGATATATATGATTTTATATTCCTGCCGGTAAGGGAACATCAGGTGCATGAAGCATTGAAGGAACTAAGCGGTAATCGCAGTCCGAATATTGTGACGATGGTCAATACTCTTGAGCCGTATTGCAGCTGGGAAGATATCTGCAGAAAAGGAAGGATCATACCTGCTTTCCCGGGAGCAGGCGGTAGTTTTGACGGAAACGTGCTGTGTGCGGCTCTTACGCCCAAAATGNNGCCAACGGTTTTTTCTGAAATAGATGGAAAAATGACAGAAAGGATATCGGCTTTAGCGGAGCTTTTTAAGCACTCTAAGATACCTTATCAAATCGTGAGTGATATGCATGTTTGGCAGTTATGTCACTTGGCAATGGTAGTGCCGATCGCGGATGCGTATTATAAAGCGGAGGATCCCGAAAAGGCGGGGCGGGAAAGAAAAGTGATGCTTGCCACTGCAAAAAAGCTGCGCCGTAATTTTTCTTTGCTGCATAAATTAGGGATTCCATTGTTACCCGCAAAAATGAACGTCTTTCGGTTTCTGCCGATCCCCATTTTGCGCATGGGATTAGGCGTTGTATTTCAAAGCAGGTTCGGAAAAATGTTTATGTATCAACATTCCATGAAGGCGCCGGATGAAATGAGGCAGTTACATATTCAATTTTATGGATATATAAAACAGGCGGGTGATCGATGACTTTAACTTTGTGAATGGATCTCGGGCAGACGAGGGTTTTTATGAGGTTTTTGCGCAAAAGATGCTCTTGAGAAAAATTGATTCATAAGGTATAATAAAAGATATTTTAGTATAAAATAACCAAAATATCTTATAGGAGTAAAAGATATGGAATTGGAAATAAAAAGAGACTATTATTTGGAACAATTGATAAAGCGTAAAAATAACGGTTTAATTAAAATTGTAACCGGAATCAGAAGGTGTGGAAAATCATTTTTACTTCGTACCCTGTTTAAAAAGCATCTGCTGGAAAATGGAGTAGATGAAAGTCATATCATCGAAATGGCTTTTGATTTATATGATAATATAGATCATAGAGATCCAAAGATCTTCTATCCATGGGCAAAAGGGCAGATCAGGGATGGAGAAAAATATTATTTTCTTTTGGATGAAGTGCAGCTGTTGGATGAATTTGTGAGCGTTCTTAATGGTCTTGCGGATAAAAAGAATTGTGATGTCTATGTAACGGGAAGTAATGCAAAATTTCTGTCGAGTGATATTGCAACAGAATTTGGGGGCAGAGGTGATGAAGTCCACATGTACCCTTTGAGTTTCTTAGAGTTTATGACGATATATGAAGGAAACCGCTATGACGGATGGAATGAATATATTACTTACGGTGGTATTCCGCTTGTGGTTTTGGCGGAAACCGAAGACCGGAAGATGGCAATGCTGGATAATTTGTTTAAAGAAACTTATATCAGTGATATTGTGAAACGAAATAAAATCAGAAATATTGGCGAGATGGAATCACTGCTGGATGTGTTGTCATCGACAATAGGAACTTTAATTAATCCGAATAAACTTCAGAATACATTTAAAAGTGTGAATAAATCCAAAATAACAGCTACGACCATAACAAAGTATCTTGAATATCTTGAGGATGCGTTCCTGATTGAAGAGGCAAGCCGTTATGACATCAAGGGGAAATCCTATATTGGCACTCCTATGAAATATTACTTCATGGATATGGGGCTTAGAAATTCGCGGATCAATTTCAGGCAGATAGAAGTAACACATTCCATGGAAAACGTGATCTATAATGAACTTAGAATGCGGGGATTCAGTGTCGATGTAGGGAATCTTTGCATTGTGGAACAAGGAAAAGGCGGTAAGCCGGTAAAGAAACAATTAGAAGTTGATTTTATTTGTAATAAAGGGTCTAAAAAGTATTATATTCAGTCTGCATATATGCTTGGCTCAGAGGAAAAGATGGCACAGGAGATCAGGCCGTTTTTAAAAATTCATGATTCTTTTAAAAAAATTATTATCACATCCGATACGCCCAAACCCTTTTATACGGATGAGGGGATATTGATGATGAATGTATATGACTTTTTGCTGATCCCGGATTCGCTGGAATTATAATGAGGCTCATAGTGGAGAGGCAAATCGATCAGTCCGAACCAAGAACAGTTTGAAATTCGTGTATAAACCGTTCGGCAATCGGCGAAAATACCTGTTGTTTTTTCCAGATCAGATACATGGGCGTCAATAAAGCCGGAGAAAGGGGGATTGCCTTCAGTCCGCTTCCTTCGCTCGTATCTATAAGCTTATCAAAAGATAAGAGGCATCCAAGTCCTTTTTTGGCAAAGAGCGATCCATTATAGGAAAGACGAAAGCTGCCTTCTAATTTTAATTCCGGAAATAATTTACCCGCCCAGCCGGGGATGTCCTTTTCCCATGATTGGGCAGAACAAAACAGGGGTATGCCAATCAAATCTTTTGGCGTGATACATGATTTTGAGGCAAGNNGCCGATCGGAGGAGGATACGACGGCTACCCATTTGTCCGCTTCCGGAAAGGGGACGGCATTGTACTTGTTGAAATCCGGTTTTTCCACAATGGCAGCAAAATCAAGGATCCCTTTTTCCAATTTTTCGACGACCTGTTCCGTGTCCCCGCTTGTGATGTGATATTTCAGGTTGGGATATTTGATCTTGAACTCTTTAATGAATTCTGCAAGAAAACCAATCTGATAACTTTCCGCCAGACCAAAGTAAAGATCTCCGCCGGAAATATCATCAAGGGATTGAAAACTGTCAGTGATCTTATTTGCCATGGAAAGAAGGTCTTCTGCCTGTTTCCGAAGCAGGATGCCGGCTTCCGTTAATTCAATATGGAAGCTGTGACGGATAAAGAGCTTCTGTCCAAGCTCGTCCTCAAGGGCTTTTATCTGTCTGGACAGGGTTGGCTGCGTGATGTGAAGGATCTCCGCGGCTTTTGTCATGTTCTCTTCTCTGGCAATTGTTAAAAAGTTTTGTAATGTTTTCAGTTCCATGAGCGGCACCCTCCCCAGTACAGTATACCATGATATGTAAAAAATGTATATCATGAAATACAATATAGGTATTAGCGAATGTCAAAAAAGAAAGGTACAATAGAAATAAGAAGGGAAGAAAGGACAACATAAAAATGGAGAAATTAAATTTAACAACGCAGTGGGATAAGACATTTGCAAAATCAGATAAAGCAGATCACAGTAAGGTGACCTTTCATAATCGTTATGGAATCACGCTTGCGGCAGATATGTATGTACCAAAGAACGCAGAGGGAAAGCTTCCCGCGATAGCGGTCTGCGGACCCTTCGGAGCGGTCAAGGAACAGTGTGCCGGTCTTTATGCCCAGACGATGGCTGAGAGAGGATATCTGACGATCGCCTTTGATCCATCCTTTACAGGGGAAAGCGGCGGTCAGCCAAGATATATGGCTTCACCGGATATCAATACGGAGGATTTTCAGGCTGCCGTTGATTTTCTGTCTCTGAATGAAATGGTCGATCCCGAAAAAATCGGCATCATCGGAATCTGCGGATGGGGCGGCATGGCAATCAATGCGGCTGCGCTGGATACCAGAATCAAGGCAACTGTGGCATCTACCATGTACGATATGACCAGAGTGAACGCAAACGGATATTTTGATTCCGAGAATACTGCGGACGCGCGTTTTGAAAAGAAGCAGGCACTGAATAAACAGCGTCTGGTTGATTATGAAAAGGATTTTTATGCGCTTGGCGGCGGTGTCGTGGATCCGCTTCCTGATGACGCTCCTTTCTTTGTAAAAGATTACTATGATTATTATAAGACAGACCGCGGTTATCACGCACGTTCACTGAATTCCAATGGCGGATGGAATGTTACGGGATGCCTTTCCTTCATGAATCAGC
>DLOQ01000141.1:0-4432 GCA_002479655.1 Lachnospiraceae bacterium UBA7480 | reverse complement strand
GTACTGGTAATGCATGGCGAAAAAGCACATTCCTGCTATTTCTCAAAGGACGCCTATGCCGATATGGTGAAGGACAATCCATGGGCTGATAACAAGGAGCTTTTGATCATTCCGGATGCGGTTCATACGGATCTATATGATGGCGGAGGTAAGGATGCCATTCCGTTTGATAAATTAGAAGAGTTCTTCGGAACTTATTTAAAATAATGATGATATTGTGCTTATTAAAAGGCAATTATAGGTGTGGAATCATCCAAAATAGGAACCGGGGTTAAAAATATGTGGAAATTAGGACGCATTGTACTGATATTGGTTCTAACGATAGTGATAATGACTGTTTTTGTGGCATGTGAAAATACTGCCGGATCAATTCAGGAAAATCAAACACAGGAGGAACGGCTTCAGGAGCAACAATCTCAGGAGGAACAACTGCAAGAACAACAACTGCAAGAACAACAACTGCAAGAGCAACAACTTCAAGAGCAGCAAATTCAGGAACAAACTCAGGCAAATCAGCCTCAGGAACAACAAACAGCCGCGGTTTCGTTGAATGAAGATTATCAGATGGGAGAGGAAAGCGAAATGAAGTTATATATCAATGATCAGGAGATCCCCGTTATTTGGGAAACGAATGAAACGGTATCGGAACTGATGGAGCAGGCGGCAATCTCTGATATTACGGTTCAAATGTCTATGTATAGTGACAATGAGCAGGTCGGCCCGCTGGGGAAAGAATATACACGGGATGACAGGCAGACAACTACCCACAACGGAGATATCGTCCTTTACAGCGGAAATCAGATCGTCGTTTTCTATGGCTCCAATTCATGGGCTTATACAAGACTTGGGAAAATGGATATTCCCCAAGACGAAGTAAATGAACTGCTTGGTAATGGGGATGTGGTATTAAAGTTATCATATTGATCTCCATGCCGCAGAAAACCTGTATGAAATAATGCATACCCTCAAATTGAGTAGTAAATCTTTTAAAATTTTTGTTGAAAGCACATTAGGCTTATGCTAAAATAGTCAATGAAGGGAATGAAGTTCTCCCGTGGGAAACCTAAACCGCATTTTATGCTGATGACTTCTGCGAAATTACGCAGAAATTATCAGCTTTTTTGATTTCTGCAATTTATAGGAGGAATTTATATGTTGACAAGTGTTGCACTCATTCTGTTATTGGGATTGCTTTTAGGAAGCATATTTTCAAAAATGAGGCTGCCAAGCCTGTTGGGAATGATTATTGTGGGAATTATTTTAAGCCCTCATGCGCTTAATCTCATTGACAAATCAATATTAAGCATTTCGGCAGATTTACGGCAGATCGCATTAGTAATTATTCTGACAAGAGCAGGTTTATCATTAAATGTTGCTGAGTTGAAAAAAGCCGGCAGACCGGCAATCCTTATGTGTTTCGTCCCTGCATGCATAGAAATGGTAGGAACAATCATCTTAGCACCGATATTATTGGGCGTAACCGTACTGGAAGCTGCAATTATCGGAGGTGTAATTGCGGCGGTATCTCCTGCTGTTATCGTGCCGAGAATGATTAAACTGATTGATGAGGGATATGGAAAAAAACATAGTATTCCGCAGTTGATATTGGCAGGCGCGTCAGTAGATGATGTTTTTGTTATTGTTGTATTTACTGCATTGATTTCTTTGGCTTCAACAGGCACGATATCTGTTATCAGCTTTTTGCAGATTCCGGTTTCCATACTAATGGGAATAGTCATAGGAACGGCTGTGGGAAGTATATTGGTAATATTTTTCAGAAAATTTCATATGCGGGACTCTGTTAAAATTCTGATAATACTCAGCTTTTCATTTTTACTTCTTGAATTGCAGAACCGCTTAGAAGGGGTGATACCGATTTCCGGACTTATAGCTATTATGAGTTTGGGAATTGTAATAAAACAGAAATATTCTGTATTAGCTGAACGCTTATCAAGTAAATACAATAAATTATGGGTAGCAGCGGAAGTATTTCTTTTTGTGCTTGTAGGGGCAACCGTTGATTTAAAATATGCTATAACCGCAGGTATATATGCTGTTTTATTGGTGATAGGCGCTTTGGTTTTCAGGATGTTGGGTGTGGCAATTTCTTTGATAAAAACAAAACTTACAATACAAGAAAAACTATTCTGTATGATAGCATACACACCGAAAGCCACCGTGCAGGCAGCTATCGGTGCAATACCTTTTACAATGGGTCTGGCTTGCGGACAGACTGTATTGACAGTGGCAGTGTTATCAATTCTTATTACTGCACCATTTGGCGCAATTTGCATAGATAACTTATATAAAAAATTATTATGCTGACAGTGTAGGGAAAGCAATAATTTGGAAAAATTATACCACAAGTATAATGACAACTAAAGTTTTTTGTGTTAATATACGATACAGTAAGAAGAAAAAGCGGATCCGGGGGAAATGGATCTGAGAAAGGAAAACAGATGCCTGCAGTTATTTTTTCAAGCCATAAAGAACTGAAACAAATAAAAAAACCGTCACTTCATCATAAAGAAGAGTGGTTTTTTGATTTTGTGCATTCAGATGACAATAAGCTGAAAAGGAATACTGTGGCGAAGGATGTTGGTATATCGTAGGAGATAGAAGTTGACAACCGGATACATGGATTTCAGAACCGCTTATCTTGTGTGGATGCACATGGCAGGCGGGATTTTTATTTCGGTCTGAAATCTACGATTTGCTCCGTTAGCTCAATGGTAGAGCTCCTGACTTTTAATCAGGTGGTTAGGGGTTCGAATCCCCCGCGGGGCACTGTCCGATGTATCAGGATAAGAAGAAAAGAAAAGCAGGATTTTCTCCGCCTGTAGAAACGGAAATGAAGGGAGGTCAACTATGCCAACGATTGATATGGAAGCTACCGGGAGGAACATTACGAGACTGAGGGAGGCGGCAGGTCTGACGGTCAGAGATCTGCAGGATATCTTCGGATTTGCAACTCCCCAGGCAATTTATAAGTGGCAGCGCGGAACGGCAATGCCGACCATTGATAATCTGGTGGTACTGGCAGCAGTGCTGGGGGTTTCGATGGATGAAATTATTTTATTATTTTGAGGTGAGAAGAGATGAATTATTATATTGCAGATACACATTTTGGTCATAACAATATCCTTAGATTATCCAATAGACCATTTAGTACGATAGAAGAAATGGACAGGACGCTCATTGATAACTGGAATTACCGCGTCACGGATAATGATGATGTGTATATTTTAGGTGATTTTTCATACAAGAGTGAAGATCCGGTTCAATATTTGAGACAGTTAAAAGGACGAAAGCATCTGATCATCGGGAATCATGATGCCCGACTGCTTAAGAATCCTGCTTGCATGGAGTATTTGGTTGAGACTGCTGATATCAAAATGGTGGATGATAACGGGACGCAGATCGTTTGCTGTCATTATCCTTTGGCTGAGTGGAATGGATATTATAGAAATGTTTTGCATTTTTACGGGCATATCCATAACAACTTTGATAACGAGACAAATCAATATATGTCTAAAGTAAAAAAGGCTTACAATGTAGGCGCGGATATCATTGGTTTTATGCCGAGGAATCTGAAAGAGATCTTGTCGGAAACATGTTCTGATTAGGGATTCTTTAGGTGATAAAAAATAACAGGTCTCCTTTGATCAAATCAGGGGAGACTTGTTTGTTATGATATACGGAAAATATAGTTGACAAAATTTTTATTTGTAGTATTATGAAATTAGGTAAGTGGCAGTTGGAGAAACCGCAGCATATTATTCTGCGATAAAACATGTTTGTGAATATAGAAAATCAGGGATAATACGGAGGATTTATGAAGGGAAAAGAGAAAGCAGGCTGTTTTTCATCCGCCTATATTTCCGAATGGACAGAAAAGTATTTTGAAGCGATGCAGAAAGAATATGCCTTTGAAAACAGCGCGATTGAAACAACGGTACAGAATTACGCAAGTACGATGAATCTGGTCTGTACGTTCTGCAAAAAAGATTTTCTGGAATTGACAGGGGAAGATGCAGAACATTACTTTCATTATCTGGAACAGCGGATTACGGATGGGGAGGCACCGCTTTCTCCGCGGACGGTACATACTTATAAGAAAAATCTGAACAGTGTTGGAGAACACTTCGAGACTATGCGGGCATTTAGGAAGGACGGTCGGTCTTTCCAAAATCCTTTTTCCGGAAAAATCACTAAGACAGAGGCGGTAAAACAGGCAGAGCGGGAATATAAATTGCTGCAGCAGAGGGAATCGGTCAGACCGGAAGATGTGCTCCGGCTGCTGGAATCGGTAAAAGAAGATAATATCAGTTATTATTTTATCCTGTGTATGATTGCGTTCTGCGGTGTGGAGAGCCATGCGGTATGCGAGATGAGACCGGCACAGCTATATCTTCGCGCAATAAAACCGCCG
>DLOQ01000037.1:13401-21825 GCA_002479655.1 Lachnospiraceae bacterium UBA7480 | reverse complement strand
TAGAGTTTTGCAATTGCCTGAGATAAAATAGCAAAGAAAAGGAGAAGGATGAGAATGAAGATTCGTATCGGTATTATGGGCTATGGTAATCTGGGAAAGGGGATCGAATGTGCCATCCGGCAGAATCCGGATATGGAATTAAAAGCGGTATTTACCAGACGCGATCCGGCGGGAGTGAAGATCCTGACAGATGGAGTGAAGGTATATCCGGCAGCAGAAGCGGCAGCCATGAAGGATGAGATTGACGTGATGATCCTGTGTGGCGGAAGCGCTACGGATCTGCCGAAGCAGACGCAGGAATATGTAAAACTGTTCAATGTCATTGACAGCTTTGATACCCATGCCAGAATCCCGGAGCATTATGCAAAGGTGGATGCAGCGGCAAAGGAGGGCGGAAAGGTCGGCATTATCTCTGTTGGCTGGGATCCGGGGATGTTTTCATTAAACCGCCTTTACGCCAATGCAATCCTGACAGACGGACAGGATTATACCTTCTGGGGCAAGGGCGTCAGCCAGGGACATTCGGATGCGATCCGCCGGGTGGAAGGCGTAAAAGACGGGAAGCAGTACACGATCCCCGTGGAGAGCGCTTTGGCAGCAGTGCGAAGCGGCGAGAATCCGGAACTGACTACGAGACAGAAGCATACGAGAGAATGTTTTGTTGTGCCGGAGGAAGGCGCTGATCTTGCAAAGATTGAAAATGAGATCAAGAATATGCCGAACTATTTTGCCGATTATGATACGACGGTTCATTTTATTACAGAGGAGGAGCTGAAAAGGGATCACAGCGGCATCCCTCACGGCGGTTTTGTGATCCGAAGCGGCAAGACAGGCTGGAACGGGGAGCATCAGCATATCATAGAGTACAGCCTGAAGCTGGATTCCAATCCGGAATTTACGGCAAGCGTTCTGATCGCTTATGCAAGAGCGGCGTACCGCCTGAATCAGGAGGGGCAGAGTGGCTGNNGTCTTTGATATTGCGCCGGCATACCTCTCGGAAAAGAGCGGCGGGGAGCTTCGGGCGCATCTGCTGTAACCGGTTTCAGGATCTATACAAGCGCTTATAATGATTTGAAACAGGAAGCCCATTGGATTTTAACAATGGGCTTTTATAGTTCAGGTTTTATATACCGTTTATGACATTATAAGAACCGTTCATGCTTTTGAATATTGACTTTTCGCAAGATAGTCCCATAAGATATATGAAGTGGCAAATGAGGGTATCCGGACGATGGGGAAGGCTGTTTTGGGTATATGTAAAACAAAATGATGAAAGAGGAGGCTTATATGGTTGGATTTAATGTTGGTTCTTATTGGTATCAGATAGGACATGGGGACTTTTTGCATTCATTCTTTTCCACGGTAGCATATAACTTGGAAAATAAGAAATGGGGAAGCCGTTTTCCTGTAATCATGAATGAATTGTATCAGGGAAAGGCAAGTCCGGGACACATAGATAAGGCAATAGAAGAACTGGAGGTTATCAAAAAGGAATTGCAGGCATTTGGCCCTGATAAAGTGATATGGGATATAGAAGATTTATCAAAACAGCCTCCCTGGGGCAGCAATATCAGTAAGAACATTACGGATCTATCTAACTATTTTGTTACAAGTGACGGATGCGACTTTTTGACAATATTTTTTGGTGCATTGGAAATGGCAAAAAAAACAAACTCTGAAATAAACATTACTCCGATGTAAAAAGAAGCATAAACTGTGGCAAAAGAAAAATGAAATACAAAAAAATATGAATACTGATGATAGGAGATTTGTATGAAAGCAAATGAAGTTTTTCGGAAAACCATAAAATTTGTATGGCTGAAGCTGGCTTTGGGAGGATGTGCTATAGCGTTTTCCATTGTGCTGGGATTGATTTTGTTAGGTATCTCAGCCTTGGATAAAAACGGCGTTGTAGGTGTGTATGCACTGATGATATGGTTCTGCCTGTCCGTGGCAGCTGTAGGAATTTCACAGTATTATCTGGGCTATCTGTTAAAGGCAGGGCATATAGCGGTGGTTACTTCTCTGGTGACCAAAGGCAGTCTGCCGGAAAATCCCTTTGAGTATGGTGTCGGGATGGTAAAAAAGAAATTTGCCACCGCAGCCGCCTATTTTGCAGTGGATCGTCTGGTGTCCGGCGCGGTAAAACAGATTAACAGTGGGCTTGATATTGTGGGCAATATCCTGGGTAAAATTCCGGGAATGGACTCCGTGGTATCTTTTGCCAAATCCTTTGTCAATATTGCCCTTGGTAATGTGGATGAGTGTTGTCTGGCATATACATTTTATCATGAGGAGCAGTCTGCTTTTAAGAGCGCTGCAGATGGCGTTGTCATTTACTTTCAAAATTGGAAGGTTATATTAAAAAATGCATTGAAAACGGCATTAATAGACTTTATCGTTTCTGCTATTGCGGGGCTTTTATTGCTGCTGGCAATGATGGGCATTTTAAACATTATGGGGCTGCCCGGATTTGGTGTATTCTTTGTGGCGTTTATGCTTACCATGATGATTGTACTCATTGTAAAATCCGCCGTGATGGACAGTTACACTATGGTATGCATGGTATGCTCCTATATGCAGGTGGCGCCCTCTACGGAAATCACCTTTGATCTGTATGATAAGCTGTGTAATCTGTCACTTAAATTTAAGAATCTTTTCCAGAGGGCAAAGGAAGCATAACGTCATCGCAGCAAGCTGCTCTGATATGGAGGATCAGTATAAAAAGACAGGAGGATTTTGTTTTGAAGGAAGGACTGGAAGAAAGAATAAAAAAAGTAGAAGAGTATTGTCATGTAAAATTTCCCGACGACTATATTATATTTATAAAAGAATATAATGTAGGACTGCCGGAGGCACATACGTTTACGGCAAACCACAAAAATTATGTCATTGAGCGTTTCCTGGGGTTTGTAAGCGATTATCAGGACTCGCCGCTGGGAGATTATGACATAGCGGTTGTGATGGCTCCGATTGAGACATATCTGACGGATAATCCGGACTTGGTTGGAGCGGAGTTGATACCCATAGCAAAATTGACTACGGGAGATTATGCGTGCTTGAATTTTAAGGACAACAAAGAAGAACCCGGCGTATGTATTTGGAGCAGCACGGAATCGGAAGAATTTCATCCGGTAACTTATGAAGTGGCAGATTCCTTTTTATATTTTGCTGAGAGTTTGGAATAAGGAATTTTCATCTGGTATTTCTCAAGTAATTATCTCTATTAAAAAGGGCAGGGATATGATAAAATGAATTTACTTTTTAAAATGTAGAGATAATTATTATGAGGAATATAACATGAAGATTGCAATATGTGAAGATGAAAGGGAAATATGTTTGAAGCTGAAAACTATGATGGAGGCATCGGGGCGGGAGATCACTCTTTACTCCGGTGCCGACTCATTTTTAGCGGATTGGAATAAGGGAAACCGCTTTGATGTGGTTTTTACGGACATTGTTATGGAAAATGAATCTGCAGGCATGGATTTATGCGGACGATTGAGCACAGAGGGAAAAGTTTTTTTGATTGTTATAACAAATTACATTGAATATGCTCCGGAGGGCTATCGAAAAGGTGTATTTCGTTATCTGATGAAACCTGTGCGGCAGGATATGCTGAATCAGGTTTTTGATGATATTGAGAAGGAAACCCAAAAGAGCGGTAAATTTATAGTGGATGCATTTGATGGCGAGAGAGTTATTTTGGGGAGAGATATTTTGTATGTGGAGGTAAAGGGGCGGTATCTGGATATTTATCTGCGGGATGAGCAGGGGGCAGAAACGATTGTAACGCTGATGCAGAGTTTGAAAGAGTTTGCAGCGAAACTGCCAAAGGGCAGTTTCACACGCATAAACAGGAATCAATTGGTTAATTTGGAGAGGATTATTGTGGTGAAACAGGGAAGTTTAGCTTTGGACAATAGCAGGATTTTGTCTGTAAGCCGCAGGCAGCAGAGGGAATTGCAAGAGGCATTGGCGCGGTGCCTTGCCTGAAAGAGGAGGACTTTTAAGCATGATTTCAATGGCATTGGCAGTTTTCGGCAGTTTGTTGATATGTTGGCATTTTATCAAATATTTATGATATATCGGATGTTTTTTGCGGAGAGCTTTAAGCTTTCAGCAGGCAGGATTGCCATGATTACAGGAATTGCATTCTGTACCAGTCTCATTTCTATGTTACTTGGGACATGGAGTATTGTCTGGTCAATGCTGTTAATTGTGCTTATCATGGGGAAGAGGAAAATTTGGGAAAGCATTTTGATTGCACCTGCTATTATGGTATATGTGGTGCTGGGGATCATTCCGGTGATGATGCTGCGGGAAATTATTACAATTCCTGATTCTCCGCTTCCGCTGACAATGATAGGCGCAGATGGTCTGGGCGTAATCACGGATATATTGGGATGTGTCGCTGTGACCATACTTTACAGGATGGCGCGAAAACATAAGGTTTCTCTGGCGCTTCGTCCTCTGGAGATTTTGGGCTTTGGGATATTCTTTTTATTTGAGATATTTTTGCTGATGGGAATTGCCGTAATACGGGTACATTATGAAGGAACAATGAAACTGCTGTTAAATGCAAGCTGTTTATTTTTCTTTTTAGTTGCAATGGGTGCATATTTGTGGCAGTTGATTACACTGCGGAGAGTGAGGCGGCTGAATGTATTGGTAAAACAGGAGGAAGATTACATACAATGCCAGCTTTCGTATTTGGAGCAGTACCGAAACGAGAATCAAAGTATTCGTACTCTGCGTCATGATTTGCGGGGGCATCTGCAGATGCTTCAAAGTCTGCAGGAGAGTAATCAAAAAAGAAAGATGGAGTTGTATCTGGACTCTTTGCAGGCGGAAACAAACCGGATAATCGAATTGGAATTTACGGGTAATCAGGCGGCGGATATTGTGCTGGCAAATCAAAAAGCGAAGGCGCAAAAGCTGGGGATTCCCTTTATGTGTGAAGGGGCATTTCCGTGGCTGGATTTTCTGCCTCCCATGGAGGTTTGTTCTCTTTTGTCCAATCTGTTGGATAATGCAATGGATGCATCCATGAAAGAGGAAGAACCGGATATCTATGTCAAAGGCGGTTCGCAGGAACACTTTTGGACTCTGGTGGTCAGTAATCATGCAGAAAAGGAATGTAAAATTCATAATAACCGTATGAATTCTACAAAGGGGGGAAACCATGGAATGGGGCTTGGCATTGTGGAGCAGATTATGGAAAGGCATGGCGGTATCTGCAGTTTTACATGGGAGGAACAGAGGTTTTATTGCAGGCTGTTATTTCCACGAAACGAAGACACGGTTTTTCTGTAGTTTTGTGGAATGGTTTTCCTAAACCGTCTTACCGAAGGCTTTGCAGAAGTTGTTTCAGTTCTCCTTCGGTATCCGCGTTGTCCGCCAGAAGGTCGGGTCTCTTCTTTAAGGTATCCATCAGCAGGGAGCTTGCTTCTGTCCGTTTTCCACGGTCAAGCAGCTCCTTAAGCTGGTTGATCAACATGGCTGTTTCTGCTTTCTGTTCTGACAGACCGACCGGGACTTCATGGTAGGACAGTCCGTTTTTCATAATATATATCATAATCATCTGTTCTGACAGAAAACCGTAAACGCGTTTATGGTAAGCGTCATAATTGCTTACATCAATTTCTGCGGAGGCAGCTGAAAAGATGTGAAACAGCCAGTCTGCATAATCTTTCAGGATATCGAGGCTGGTAACCATGAGATTACCATAAAAGAAGCGCTGCCCGGACATTGCCTTGTCATAGCTGTCGGAATAATCAGGATAGAGCGTTTTCAGAGCCCTTCCGACGGCGTCCAGATCTTTCCCATTATGAAACCGGCAGAAATAATCATAGTAGGCGCCGTCACATTGCTGATGGACGGGTACTATGATGTCGTGATCCTTTAGAATGGACAAATATTCCTGACGGTTCAGGGGATATTTTTGCTCGTTGATAAAATACCGCCTGTAGTGGCACAATCCTATATAATCCATCCCCTGAATGTTTTGTGAGATCCAGTACAGACCGGTAAGCTCTCCATATAAGTAGTTGAGATCGGAAATATTCTTTCCGATATTATCTCCAACATATCCAAGATCTTCCCTGCCTTCACGACCTACATGTAAAGGAACATAAATCGGTATGGCGGGGGGATTGCATTTTACATGTGTAGCCACAAAAATGATGATTGACTGTTGATCCATGATTGTTCCTCGTTGCTTTCAGATACTCTATGATTTAAACTTCCCCGCGTATTTCGTGCAGGTAAGTCACCACCTCATCGCGCAGGGTGATGAACGCTGCGGCTATCACGGGATCAAAATGTGAGCCTGCGGAATCCTCAATGATCCTATATGCTTCATCCACCGGCATGGACTCTTTATAACATCTCTTGGATATGAGCGCGTCAAAAACGTCTGCTACCGCCATGATCCTTGCACACAGTGGTATATCTTCACCCGATCGCCCCTCAGGATAACCGGATCCGTCCCATTTTTCATGATGATATTGAGCCATGTCATGCGCCATCTCGATATAATCGTGCTCCTCAATGCCTCCCATGGTTTCATAGATGATCGCACCGCCCTCTGCGGCGTGATTTTTCATGATTTCAAATTCCTCGGTTGTAAGCTTTCCGGGCTTTTGCAGGATGGCATCCGGCACCTTGATCTTGCCGATGTCATGAAGCGGCGCGGCTTTCCGCAGGTTATCCAGAAAAACCTCATCTATCTGATCCGCGTAAATGCTATCCGCTGTCAATTTTCTCGCAATTTTATCTACAAACCACCCCGTGCGCTTGACATGCTCTCCCGTGTCTCCGTCTCTGCCTTCTATGAGATTCGCCATGCCCACGATCGTATTGTACTGGAGTTCCATCACACGCTGCTGATGACTCTTTTGTTCCTCTGCCTGCTGTCCCACGATTTTTTGACCGCGGCTGAATACCACGGTGACACACACCACAATAATAAATACCACGACGATCAGACATAGTATCGCGACTACCCGTGCCGTATAGATGCTCTCCTCCATCTGACGGGCAGCTTCCGTCAACCTTCCATCCATATCGAGATTAATCTGATCCAGCGTTTCATTGACTGTGTCAAACCAAGGATTCAGCTTGAGTGTCACATAATATTGCGCTGACTGTTTAGAACCATTCCGGCTCAGATCAAGCACTACTGTCGTGTTGGATTGGAACCCTACATGCTGTTTTACCACTGTATGAAGCAGATTTCCGATCTCGTCATCCGCCAGATTCGTCTCCAATTCCACGAACAGTCCGGACAAGGACTCCATCAGTTCATTGATATGCGTCTCATAGCGGTCGTACTCATCTTCCTCCGCATTGACGATATGCTGCCAGACAAGAGATTCTGTCTGATAGATATTCCCTCTGATGTCGGACATGAGTCTTTGATTTTCCAGAGTTACCCGGATGTTTTCCTCATAGCGATCCGATATGATATTGATATTGTGCATCAGCAGCAAGATCCCCATGATACACGCAACCGATGCCAGAAGCACCGATATCAGTATGTGAAGAGTCATCTTCCGCATACCTAAACCTCCCACCTGTCCGCCTGCGGCTTATCACCGCATATTCATTCTTCCGGCATCTGTGCAGCCTCGACCAATTCATCCAAAAGCTCCTGCAGATCCCTGCCATCCGGATTCCCCGATGCCATAATTGTACCAAAAACCGTTGATGGTGTCCAGAATGTCCCGGCGATGGATTGTCTGGTGGAATAAGCTGCCTGACTGCCCAATGCCATCACTGCGGGAGATTCCTGCACCCTGTCGGAGCTTGCCGCATTCACATTGGAGGGACACTCGCCCGTGACATCAAAGCGTTTTAACTGATTCTCCTCATTGGTGATGAACTCCGCGAACAGGGAAGCCCATTCGGGATATTCCGATGCCGCATTTACGCCTACCAGCTTATATCCCGCGAAGCTGCCCATCTGAACCTGCTGACCATTTAATGTATAAGTCGGCAGCTTCACCGCGCGATAGTCGTCTCCCCACTGTTTTCTGACAAATTCCACATTCCACGGACCGTTCACGCCTGCAATCACCTGCCCGTTTTCTATGCCTTCCCGAAATCCTTCGTCATTGGTGTTGAGAAAGGCTTTGCTCGAAGCAATGGCCAGCATGGCTTCCGCTACATCCACACCCCGGTATGCGCCGTCGGTCCGGTTCCAGTCGCAGACATTGCTCTTTCCGTCTTCCGCCAGCATAATCTGCATCCCTGCGCCGCCGAAAAACGAATGAATATACCATCCGCTGGTCCAATCCATGCTCACGTACTTTCCTGCCTGCTCAGCCACCTGCAGTATCCGGTCAAAACTCTCCACATCAGAGCTGTTAAAATAGTTTGCATTATAGTAAAGAAAATAGCCGTTGCTCGCCGTCATCGGCC
>DLOQ01000037.1:9667-13374 GCA_002479655.1 Lachnospiraceae bacterium UBA7480 | reverse complement strand
CCGACTCTGCACCTTCCCCCACGGGAAGAAGAACGTCTGCGTTGGTGAGCCGGGTCAGCTGATCACCCGCAAAAGAAAATACATCCGCCAGCTGTTCCGGATTATTCAATGCATTGTCAGCTACGGTATCCTCATCCTCCACCCGCAGGATGATCTCGATATCCGCTTTATCTGCATACTGCGCGATAAATTCGTCCGCCATTTCCCGCAGCATTTCCTGGCTGTCCGCAGACCCCCAGACCGTCAGCTTCACCTGCTCTTTGGCACCGCATCCGCACAGCGCTGCCAGCATCGTACATACCAAAAATATGGCGCATAATCTCCGTCCCATAACCCTTGTATTTCTCCTCCTTTGACCTCAACAAACCAGATGTCCGGGGAGCTTTCTGCCAGACCCGTTTAGAGAGATGCTTCCTCGGACGATTGACTCTGTTCTTTGCAAACATTATAGCATAAAAATTTCCGATATGCATTAATAAAGCTCATTATATTTGAATATGCAAACGGCATGGCTCTTATGATGATTGGATATTGACAAAATACAATCATTGACTTATGGTAATGATGGAAAAATGAAAAATTCAGAGCTAAAGAGGGAACAGGAGGATGGGAATGGGACAGCTTATCAAATCATTTTCAGATGGTTCTTTCCTCGAATATGACAGGGGCAGTTTTGACGAATGGTGTGACTATTTGACAAAAAGTGACGGAAGTCGCAAACCGCCCAGAGATGTGGATTATTTTAGTCAACTGAAGCAGCTTGCAGGCAAATATGGCACTAATCAGGTTTACAATGATTATGTGCGTGTATATGACTTGACGGGGAAGCAGGTAGAGGAACAGTCTCTTAATGCTATTTCACAAATTGCGGCTTCATATGGGAACGATGCTTTTGAGATCGATGTTATTTTTTCGATTCTCTACATGGCTATGATTGCTGAAGAACAAAAAGAGCATACCCGATTGGGAAAACGTATAAAGCGGCTCGGAATTTATACGCTCTTGATTGAAAACCGCAGTGTTAGTGAAGCCGCAAACTTCATGCGCGGTATGAGCTGGCGAGATATAGCAAAGCTCTGCGAAGAACGTGGTTTTTAGGAGAAAAAATGTGGAGGAGCTTCATGATGGATTTAAAGACAGGACCGTTTGTGAAGTGGGCAGGAGGAAAAAAGCAGCTGCTTGATAGGCTTGAAGCCCGAATGCCGGCAACATATGAAAGATATTTTGAGCCGTTCATTGGTGGTGGTGCGCTTTTACTCGATGTACAACCGGAGCAGGCTGTTATTAATGATACCAATGAGCAGTTATTAAATGTCTATCGACAGCTAAAACTCGATGCAGAGGCCGTAATTAGCGCGGTAAATGTTCTTGATGCAGATCCGTGTGATGTTAACCGTTACATGGCAATCCGTGAAAAATACAACGGAAAAATCAAGGCACATGAGTTGGATGCGGAATGTGCCGCACTCATGATTTGGATTAATAAGCACTGCTTTAATGGTCTTTACAGAGTTAATTCGAAAGGGTTGTTTAATGTCCCTTACAACAATAAAGCGGGCGGTGTCTCTATTGACGCTGCAAACCTGAGAAATATAGGTTTATACCTGCGGAGCAAGGACATAGAAATTCGCCAAGGAGATTTTGAGGATGCTTGTATGGACGCGGAACCAGGGGATTTTGTGTATTTTGATTCTCCATATGTGCCGGTAAGCGAAACGGCAAATTTCACTGACTATACGAAAGATGGTTTCTCGCTTGAAGACCACAAGAGGTTAGCCGCACTTTATAGAAAACTTGCTGAACAGGGGACAAAGGTAATGTTAAGCAACCATAATGTTCCGCTTGTTCATGAACTTTATAGTGGTTTCACCATTGAAGAAGTCGATGTGAAAAGAGCAATTAACAGCGATGCGTCAAAACGTTTTGGTAAAGAAGTGATAATTACCAACTACTAAGAAAGGATGATTTTATGCAAGAACTGATGAAAGGTCATCTTTCTCCATATTATTGCACGGAAACCGAGATGCTCTTTTTGGGGGATACTTTTTCAGTTCTTAAAAAAATCACTCCCGCATCAGCAGCTATGATTTTTGCTGATCCTCCATATTTTCTGAGTAATGATGGCATAACCTGTCATGCCGGACAGATGGTCTCTGTGAATAAGGGAGATTGGGACAGGGTATCTTCTGTGGCTGAAAAACATAATTTCAACAGAAAATGGATACGGCTTTGCAGAGAGATTTTAGAGCCAAATGGAACTATATGGATTAGCGGAACCCTTCACAATATTTATAGCATTGGAATGGCTCTTGAACAGGAGGGCTTTAAGATAATCAATAATATCACCTGGCAAAAAACGAATCCGCCTCCGAATCTTGCCTGCAGATGTTTTACCCACAGTACTGAAACTATTCTCTGGGCACGAAAGAACGAAAAAAAAGCCAGACACGTATTCCATTACCAATTAATGAAACATCAAAATGGTGGTAAACAGATGAAGGATGTGTGGAGCGGACCACTTACTCCCCAAAAGGAGAAAGAATTCGGCAAGCACCCTACGCAAAAGCCGTTGTATCTTCTTGAAAGAATCATTGAGGCATCTACAAGTCCGGGAGATTTGGTATTAGATCCATTCTGTGGAAGTTCAACGACAGGTCTTGCTGCAAAGCTTCTTGGCCGTCGTTATATCGGTATTGACAATGTCGAGGAATATATCGAACTTTCGGTTCGGAGATTACAGCAGGAGATTCTGCATGAGGATTTTTAATGAATGGCAGAAAAAATCGCGGCGGATATCAGATGGAGGATCTTGTTAATTTCCTATTGACCAATGAACAAAAAGATTTTATAATGTCCTTGGATATGACCAGCGGTCGAAAATGATAAAAAATTGTATTATTTTAGTATTGACCAGCGGTCAAAAAAGGAGGAAGAGAATGTCATACGAAGAGTTTTTTAAAGAATTTAAACAAAAGTTTGATGGAACGGATGTAAGCGATATTACAGAGCATCTGGCGTACCAGTTCAACATTGAGGATAAGGAAGCGGGCGGAAGCTTTTATGTGGAAGTGAAAGAGGGGAAGCTTTTTATTGAGCCTTATGAATATCATGACCGGGATGCGGCTTTTACCTGTAAGCCTGAGACTCTGAATAAGCTTGCAGCCGGCAAGTTGGATCCGGTGATGGCGTTTACTTTGGGGCAGCTGAAAGTAGATGGCAGCATAGAGAAGGCGCTTCATTTGAAAGAGATTATTGAAAAAAAGAAAAAACAGGAAGCGCAGAGCAAGAAGAAAAAAAGCAAGTAAAATTACGGGAGCGGTGTATAGGACAGCTTTGGAATGTTGATTCCGGAGCTGTTTTTTATGCACAGGCACGCAAATGGAAGTTTGCTGCTGACGCNNCGAGTAGGGGAGAAGGTCATTTCCCTACTCGATTTGGCAGAATCAAGTTGTATCTTAAAGTGGGCAATGATATAATTCAGGAAGATAGATCGGTTGATGCTTAAAAGGGGGAAGGTATATATGGCAGAGAAGATTTTGTGGAATGACCAGTGGGAATTTTTGGAGATTTCTATTGATGAGGGCGCAGAAATATCCGTCATGCCTGATGATCAGGAGATGCCGCAGGAGGGGTTTCACAAGATTACGCTTCCGCACGACTGGCTGATCACGGATGCAAATAACCTGTACAGGGATAGTATCGGCTGG
>DLOQ01000037.1:2632-9606 GCA_002479655.1 Lachnospiraceae bacterium UBA7480 | reverse complement strand
CTGGTTATGGAGTGGAAATATGGGTATTCCACTTTTGAGGTGGATCTGACGCCATATCTTGTGGAGGGAGAGAATAGGATCGTTGTCCGGGCGGTGAACCAGTATCTGAATACCAGATGGTATTCCGGAGCAGGGATTTATCGGAATGTCTGGTGGAAAGAACGCTGTCGGGATCATATCGTTTCGGACGGGATCTATATTACGCCTAAGAAGGTACAGGATGGGCTGTGGAAGGTGGAGATCGATACGGAATTAAGCCTTGGAGCGGGGGAAAAGACAGATCAAAAACAACCGGAAAAAAATAATCGTGAAGAAAATGACAGGAGATATTTTTTAAAACAGTCAATATTGTCGCCTGACGGCGTGAGCGTGGCGCAGGACGCAGCGGTCATGGGAGATAGAGGCATATGCGGAGACGGGGAGACTGCGGAGGATATCGACCGGTGTCCGGATGCTCAGGAAGACTTCATGGACAGCTATAAGGTATCGCAGACGTTAGAAGTAAAATCTCCGGTACTGTGGGATATCGGACAGGGCAGACTCTACCGGCTGGTGACAGAGCTGTATCGCGGGGATACACTGTTGGAAACGGAGGAACAGAGCTTTGGCTTTCGTATCATAGAGTTTATTCCCGACAGAGGGTTTTTCATTAACGGACGGCATGAGAAGATCAAGGGCGTGTGCGAGCACCATGATCTTGGATGCCTTGGGGCGGCGTTTCATAAGGATGCCATGCGGCGGAAATTTNNCCACAATATGCCTGCTCCGGAAGTGATGGAGCTGGCAGACGAGATGGGATTTCTGATCGACGCCGAAGCGTTTGATATGTGGGAGAAATCAAAGACACCCTATGATTACGGAAGATTTTTTAAAGAGTGGTATGCAAAGGACGTGGCGAGCTGGATCCGGCGGGATCGGAATCATCCCAGCGTGATCATGTGGAGTATCGGAAATGAGATCCAGGATACGATAGAAAGCGTGCACGCACAGGAGATCACTGCCTGTCTGCTGAAAGAGGTGAAGAGGCATGATCCGAAAAAACATGCGCCGGTGACAATTGCATCCAATTATATGAAATGGGATCTTGCGATCGCCTGTACAGAACATTTGGAACTTGCCGGATATAATTATTCGGAATATCTATATGCAAAACACCATAAAGAACATCCCGATTGGGTCATCTATGGCAGCGAGACGGCATNNGGCAAGCCGCGGGATCTATCATTTTCCGAAGTCGCGTTATATTCTGACAGAGGAGGATGAACAGTGTTCCGCGCTCGGCAATACCATCACCGGATGGGGCGCAGTCGGTTATGAAAGCTGTATCATAGATGACCGTGATGCCCCATATTCCTTGGGACAGTTCCTATGGACGGGCTTTGACTATATCGGGGAGCCCACACCGTACCAGACCAAGAACAGTTATTTTGGACAGCTTGATACGGCGGGATTCCCGAAAGATTCCTATTATATCTTTCAGGCGGAATGGACTGATTATAAGACTGCGCCGATGGTGCATGTATTTCCCTATTGGGATTTTAATCCGGGACAGTTGATCGATATTCAGGTATGCTCCAATGCGCTCAGGGTAGAGCTTTTTGTCAATGGAAGGAGCATGGGGAGAAGGGAGATCGACCATCAGCATGGCAGAGAATTGGTGCCCTGTTATCAGACAGCCTATGAGCCGGGAAACATAGAGGCGGTAGCTTATGATGAGGCGTGTCATGTCATTGCCAGAGAGGAACGGCATTCGTTTGGGGATGCGGTAGAGATCCATGCGGAAGCAGAGAATGTCGGCAGACTTTGGTTTGTCCGGATCAGCGCGCGGGATGCGGAGGGGTATCCGGTGGAAAATGCCAACAACCGGATCTTCGTACAGGTTACGGGAGGTGGCAGGCTGCTGGGATTGGACAATGGCGACAGTACGGATTTTGAAAATTATCAGAATCAGGACAAAAGGTTATTTTCCGGAAAACTTCTGGCGGTGGTAGAACGGACTTCCACGGAAAATTGCAGCGTGAAGATTGCTTCCTATGGTCTGGAAGGGTGTGAACTGGTATTAGGGGAAGACCTGGAGCCGGAAAATAGCCGAAGTTATGTAAACCAAAATGATCTTCCAATACGTAAGATCGAATTAACAGCATTGGGAAGCCTATACTTGACGCCGGAGCATCCGCAGGTATCCGTCCGTGTGAAGCTGTTTCCGGAAATACTAAACCCCCAAGGATGTGATCTGCTGGAGTGGAAAGCGGTCAACGACACAGGAATAGAGTTCCCCTATGTGGAGATCGGGAGGACAGAGGAGGGACTGCTCGTATCTGCCCGGTGTGATGGAACATTCCGGCTGCGTGTGACGGCGAAAAACGGGAAGCGTTCCGCGGATGTGATGTCTCATCTGGAAATGAAAGCTTCAGGATTTGGCGAAGGCGCTATCGATCCATATCAGGAGGTTTTGGCCGGGTTATCGGCAGACCGGAATCCCCAAGTGATAGAAGGGGTCGAGCATGGCGTCAACTGTCTGGGAGAAGCGGAAGAGGGAAAACATGCCGTCTTTGGATTCAAACGGGTAGATTTTGGGAGCTGCGGCACAGAGGAGGTGACGGTTCAGCTGTTTGCGAATACCGAGCATCCGGTGTCGCTGCGGATCTGGGACGGTTATCCCGGGATGGAGGGAAGCCGTCTGCTTGTGGATGGGAGATATCATAAGAAGCCTGAGTGGATGGTATTCCAGCCGGAGAGTTATCGACTGCCTGAAAGGCTTACCGGAGAGAGGCAGCTGTATTTTGAGACAGAAGATGAGTATCAGTTTAAGAGCTTTGTATTTACGGAGCTCAGCGTTTCTCTTTCTGACGGGCAGCAGCTTTAATTTTTTGGAATTTCAATTTTTAAAAGAAAAGGAGAAGGGATAGGAACGTATCATTTTTGGGATTTTCGGACATACTTACAATATCATCAGTGTTTCCTGAAAACATGTAAAAAACAGGTAATTGTAGGACTGCTCTTGAAAAAGTCGGAACTTATGCAATTGCTTAAAACAAAAAATGAATTGTGAGGTAATGTCATGGAAAGTGAAATGCTCAATATGTTCAATAGTGTTGTGATCGGTAAGGATCTGGAACAACAAAGGAAAATGGAGGAATTTGAGACAAATAAGATAAAGGCAAAGCAGAATCCGGAAGCTGACGGAATAGATGGAAGCGATATCAACCGTATGACGGTGGAGCAGGAAGAACATCTTAGGCAGATGGCGAACGGAAGTTTTGAAGAATGATTTTTGTGATTAGAGACGGTAATAGACCGACTGCAGGCAAAATCAGGAATAGGTTGTGAATCGACATAATATTTGATATAATATATGAAACAATAATGGGCGGTGCGTGGATAGCTTAGTAGCCTGCACCGCATGATTTATCATACAAAAGGAAGGGCATGGTGAATATTATGCTGCATGAGAATGCTACATTAGTGGATGTAAAGCATGAGGTATTATATAGGGTTGCTAAAGCGGCTTTTGAAGGAGAGCTGGATAAGGCCGAGGATCGGATCCCGTATGAGATTATCCCCGGACCCAATCCAAGCTTCCGGTGCTGCATCTATAAGGAACGTGAAGTGGTAAGGGAGCGTATCAGCCTTGCAAAGAATAGGGATCCGATTACCGGCGAGCCCTGTCACAATACAGTGCAGATCCTTCCGGCGGCATGTGAGGGATGTCCGATCACCAGATATGTGGTGACGGATAACTGCCAGAAATGTATGGTTAAAAAGTGCCAGTCCTCCTGCAATTTCGGAGCTATCAGCATGTTTAAGGATAAAGCGTACATAGATCCCCAGAAATGCCGGGAGTGCGGAAGATGCCACGACGCCTGTCCGTACAATGCGATAGCGGATCTGCTGCGTCCCTGTAAAAAGGCATGTCCGGTGGATGCGATCGGCATGGATGAAAATATGCATGTAAGGATCGATGATGAAAAATGTATCCGCTGCGGCGCGTGCATCATGGGCTGTCCGTTTGGTGCAATCTCTGACAGCTCCAGAATGACGGAGGTCATCGATTATCTTCTTTCTGATAAGCCGGTTTATGCAATGGTTGCGCCGGCGGGCGAGGGACAGTTTGGATCCGGTATTACGATGGAGTCTCTGCGGAGTGGATTAAAAGAATTGGGATTTAAGGATATGGTTGAGGTATCCTTGGGCGCGGACTATGTGGCGATGTCGGAAGCGCAGGAATGGAACGAGGCGTATATTGCCGGAAAGAAGATGACGACTTCCTGCTGTCCTGCATTTGTACATATGATCAACAGACATTTTCCGGATCTTGCAAAGAATATTTCCACTACGGTATCTCCCATGGCGGCCACGTCACGTCTGATACGCGCCATGGATCCCGAAGCGGTCTGCATTTTCATCGGACCGTGTATCGCCAAAAAGAGTGAAGCCGGACAGTCTCAGCATCTTCATGGAGAAAATGCGGATCTTGTGCTTACATTCGAGGAACTTCAGGCAATGCTTCAGGCAAAGGAGATCGTGTTAAAGCCCGAAGAGGTCAAGGAGCAGCAGGGAAGTATCTACGGTAAGAATTTCTCAAAGTCCGGCGGTGTGACAAAGGCTGTTTTGGAGGCAATGTCGGAGCTGGGCGATCATGATGATTATAAGGTGCTGACCTGTAACGGCGCGGCAGAGTGTAAAAAGGCGCTGCTGCTGCTGAAGGCGGACAGACTGCCGGAGAATTTTATCGAGGGTATGATCTGTACGGGGGGATGTGTCAATGGACCGGGAAGCGTGAAACCTCTGGCGCAGAGTAAGGCGGACTGCAGTAAGGAACTGGCGAAGGTCGATGCGAGGACGATAGAGGGAAGCATTGCGGCACAGGGTGATTTGAAATTTTCGATGCATCGAAGCAAAGGATAACCGGCATACTGGTCGTCGGAAATTATACATAAGTTAGGAGAATGATATGTTTGCAATATTTTTGATCTGTCTCATTTTATTGATTGGCATACGTCTGGTCTTGGGCGAATCCATGAAAAAGGATGAACAGATGGGAAGAGGCAATGACCTCAGGATGAAGGAAAAGGTACGGATGATAACGACGATTGTATTATCGGTCATCATGATCCTGATCGTCGGTGGAAGCAGCTTTTATACGATCGCCGAGCAGGAGGCGGCAGTCGTTACGACTTTTGGCGTTCCGGAAGCGGTGATGGAGACGGGGCTTCACTTTAAGATACCATTTGTGCAGGAGGTAACAAAGGTCGGCACAACGATCAACGGTCTGCAGATGGGGTACCGTTCCACGGATACCGGAACGGTAGCAGTGGATGAGGAATCCCTGATGATCACCAGCGACTATAATTTTGTCAATATCGATTTTTATATCGAATACCGTGCGGTAGATCCGGTGAAATACCTGTATGCCTCCATGGAACCTACGGAGATCCTGAAAAATATAAGCCAGAGCTGGATCCGGGATACGATAGGCACTTATGGAGTGGATGCGGTGCTGACGACCGGAAAGTCGGAGATCCAGGCAGCGATCAAGGAAAGGATCATTGAGGAATTGGAGGCGATGGACATCGGCATACAGCTGGTCAATATCACCATACAGGATGCAGAGCCGCCCACCAATGAAGTCATGATCGCGTTCAAGATGGTGGAAACAGCGAAGCAGGGGATGGAAACTTCCATTAACAATGCGGTCAAATATGAGAATGAACAGATCCCGTTAGCCGAGGCTGAGATCGACAGGATCCTGCAGGAGGCGGAGGCCGCGAAGGCAGAGCGTATCAACGAGGGGAATGAAGAAGTTGCCATGTTCAACGCCATGTATGAAGAATATGAAAGAAATCCTGAGGTAACAAGGCTGAGGATGTTTTATGAGGCGATGGAGGAGATATTGCCGGAGATGAAGATCGTGATCAACAGCGCCGATGGACAGGTGCAGACGATCTATCCGCTGGAGAGCTTTTCCCGGACGACCGTTTACGGCAGTAATACCGGTACAGGCAATGCCAATACAGGCAATGCCAATACAGAAAATAACAATGGGGATAAAACAGATGAAGAATAAATTAAAAACCAATATTGCTCTCTTGATTGCGGCATTTGCGATCGTGATCGTGGGCATGAACAGCATGCGCGTTGCAAAGCAGAATGAGTATCATCTGATCCTTCGTTTTGGAAGGATCAACCGTATCGTACAGGAGGCGGGGATTTATTTTAAGGTGCCCTTTATCGATACGGTGACAGTGCTTCCAAAAGAAATCATATTATATGATATTCCTGAGTCGGACGTCATTACGTCGGATAAAAAGACGATGATTGTAGATGAATTTGTGCTTTGGCAGATCACGGACGCGCTGAAGTTTGCCCAGACGTTAAATTCATCGATTGCCAATGCGGAGTACAGGATCAATACGACGGTATATAATGCGACGAAAAATGTGATCTCCTCGACGACGCAGGAGGATGTGATCAGCGGCAGGGATGGTAAACTGGCAGGGATGATCATGACTGCGATCGGAGATAATCTCAGTCAGTACGGCATTGAAGTGATCGCGGTAGAGACCAAACGTCTGGATCTGCCGGATGACAATAAGGCGGCTGTTTACGAACGGATGATCTCGGAGCGTGAAACGATTGCTGCAGAATATACTGCACAGGGAGAATCCCAGGCGCAGATTATCATAAATAATACCGACAGGACGGTCCGGATAGGTATTTCGGATGCAGAGGCTGATGCAGCCGTTATCGTGGCGGAGGGAGAAGCGGAATATATGCGGATTCTGGCGGAAGCATATGACACGCCGGAAAAGCAGGCATTTTACGCATTTATCCGCGCGCTGGATGCGGCAAAGGTTTCCATGACGGATGAGGATATCCTGATCATTGATGAGGATTCACCGCTTGCCCGGATATTTATGGAATATTAACCATTTTCCATGACGTAAATAAACAGACAATTGCGAAACTCTCAA
>DLOQ01000037.1:0-2610 GCA_002479655.1 Lachnospiraceae bacterium UBA7480 | reverse complement strand
TAAAAAAGAAAAGAGGTAAAACATTATGAAAGAAGTGAAAGTAAGTATTCATCCGGTGGAGATTAAGTCACTTAAATTTGACAACGCCATGAAAATAAAGCCGGGAGAGTCATTGAAGATTCAGATGAAGACTTCGACGGCTGTAAAATTAAATCCATCCATGCCGTCTGCCGCATTGGCAATGGTCAAATTTGAAGCAGTGGATGAGAGCGGGAATATTCAGTTTGAGGTAGATACGATGACTGCCGTAATAGCGGAACCTGCCGTTGAAAAGCTGGATGAACTGATCAAAAGCCGTTATATGGGCGCAATCTTACTCGGGGTCAATGAAAAGGTGCGCGCGGCTGCCGTTATGCTTGGATTGAATATCACTCCACCGGCGATCGGCTTTAAATATCAGGATGACAATGAAAGTATTGATGCTGAGATCTTCAGATCGATGTAATATCAGAATGATGTAAAGGAATGTTGTAAATGTTATATCAGATCAATCGGGGAACGGTAGCTTATGCTGACAAGATCGTATTGAAAGAGATTGATTTTGAGATCCGCAATACGGAAAAGATTGCCGTTGTGGGAAGAAACGGGTGTGGCAAGACGACGCTTCTTAAGCTGATTATGGGAGAAGTATCCCTTGTCAGACAGGACAGCGATAAGGATTCTTTTATTGCAATGGCAGGGAAGCCGCAGATCGGCTGGCTGCAGCAGATGACTTTTGAGGATGACGAAATATGCCTGTCGGCGGAGATCAGAAAAGTATTTGCACCGATCCTTGTTATGGAAAAAAAGATGCAGGAGCNNATAGAGGAATATGCCGCTCTGGAACAGCGTTTTACGTATCTGGGCGGCTATCGCTATGAGAAGGATTATCAGATGGTGCTGGACCGCTTCGGATTTACGAAGGAGGATGAGGAGAAACGGCTGTCTGAATTTTCCGGTGGACAGCGGACGAAGATCGCGTTTATCAAGCTTCTGTTGTCCAAGCCGGATATACTGCTTCTGGATGAGCCGACGAATCATCTGGATATGTCTACCATAGCGTGGCTGGAAGGTTACTTAAAGGAGTATCCAAGAGCGGTCGTCATCGTTTCCCACGACCGTATGTTTCTCGATCATACTGCGGATGTTGTTTATGAGATCGAGCATCAGAAGATGAAGCGTTATCCGGGGAATTACACAGAGTTTACAAAACGTAAAAAAGCAGAGCATGCAAAGCAGGAAAAGGAGTATCTTGCGCAGCAGAAGGAGATTGAACGGTTAAATCAGATTGTGGAACGGTTTAAGAATAAACCGTCCAAGGTATCTATGACGCGTTCCAAGTTAAAGCAGATTGAGCATATGGATCTGATTGAAAAGCCGGAGGCATTTGACGACAAGGCATTTCATGCAAGGATCCGGCCGGCGTTTGAGAGCGGCAATGATGTCCTTTCTGTAGACCGGCTGGGGATCGGTTATGACAGGGAGCTTACGAAGGCGGCTTTTACCGTAAAGAAAGGACAGAAGCTTGGGATCATCGGCGGGAACGGTCTGGGGAAATCAACTCTGTTGAAGACATTGACCGGTCATATTCCGAAACATTCCGGAAAATATCAGTGGGGCTATCATGTGGAGATCGGCTATTTTGACCAGCAGATGGCGCAGTATTCCAGTGAGAAGACTGTGCTGGATGAGCTTTGGGACAGGTTCCCGACATTAACGCAGACGGAAGTGAGAAATATCTTAGGCGGTTTTCTTTTTACCGGGGATGAAGTCTTTAAAAAGGTATCCATGCTTTCCGGGGGCGAAAAGGTACGCCTTGCACTGGCCGGTATATTTCAGACGTGTCCCAATACGCTTGTTTTGGATGAACCAACCAACCATATGGATATCGTAGGCAAGGAAGCATTGGAGGATATGCTGCGGGATTATACGGGGACGATTCTGTTTGTGTCCCACGACAGATATTTTATCAAGCAGATCGCGGACAGCCTGCTGATCTTCCGCCCGGACGGCGTGGAGTATTTCCCTTACGGATATGAAGATTATATAGAGAAATACGGACAGGAGAAAAACAATATCTCTACGGAAGCAGTCTTAAGCATACATGCCGGCGACGGCGGAAGGCGCGCGGATATGGGGATGAAAGGCACTGCAGACATTGGCGCGTCCGATGACGGAAAAGAGAAGGGGCAGCAGGAACGAGAAATTGAGCAGCCACAGGCAAAGAAAACCGCGGCGAATCCCGGAAAAGAAAAAGCAAAACGGGAACGACGCGTCATCAGGCTGGAAGCATTGATGGAGGAATGTGATACGAAAGTGGCACAGTTAAAGGAAGAAATGTCTCTGCCGGAAAATGGCAGCGACTATAAGAAATTAAGCGAGCTGCAGGAGGAGATTGACAGACTGGAGGAGCTGTCGCTTACTTATCTGGAGGAATGGGAGACATTAGTGTGAGAAGGCGCGTTTTTCATTTCTATTTGAGCCGCAACAGAGCTGCGATATGGGGGATTAGTGTGAAAAGTGTTTCTAATGCTCATTTCAAAGGGAATTAAGGAACCAAAGATTCCTGGCATAGAAACACTAAGTTTCACACCGAAAAACGCAAAAGCAGCGTTTTTCATCGCTATTTAA
>DLOQ01000104.1 GCA_002479655.1 Lachnospiraceae bacterium UBA7480 | reverse complement strand
ATCCTCCAAAGTACTGGCCGCCACTGTGCTGATCATGATGGAGATGGGATTGAATGCTTACTGGACCATATACAGGCTGCCGGAAGTATCAGAAGATGAATATAGGAGCTGGCATAAGGAAACGGAAGCAGCGCTGGAGCAGTTGAAACGGGAGGATCAGGGGATCTATCGGACAGGCTTCAGTTATTATATGATATCTAACCAGCAGTCGTTGTTTGGCTGCATGGGTATTCCGATATATGCGTCAGCACGAAGCGCCAGGCTGGATTCTTTTATGTATTATATGGGAGATACCGTACTGTTTGGGTTTTCTCAGACTGGCGCCAATGATGTGACGGATATGCTTCTGGGGGTAAAATATTATGTTGATCTGCAGGAATATGATCCTGCTGCGGAGTGGCAGATACCGGAATGTTATCGGATGGAGCATACGCTGGAACTGGGATATATGGTCAGTGATCAGATACTGCTGGCTGAGCCATATACAAGAGACGTTTTCAGCAATCAGAATCAGCTTTTGTCGGCAATGACGGGAGAGGAGATCGCTGTATACCGGGAGGCAGGGGCGCCTGAGATACTGCCCATCGGAATGGAGTGGGAAGCGGAAGGCGGGGGGATGTCTTTTTCCAAGGCGGCGGAGGCTGAGGTGGGCGTATTGGATTACGCGGTTCCTGCCGGAACCTATGAAAAGGCATATGCCTATTTTTCACTGGCTGATGATGAAGGGGGAGAGAATGTTTCCAACTATACCTTAGTGAATTGTCCCTTAACGGAAAAGGAATATGCCGTCTATGTTTTTTCTGCGGGAAATTACCGGCGCCCTTATCTGACGAACCGGCTGTTATATGATCAGGCAATCATAGAGATGGAACGGCGTGGCGGGCAGTTTTCCGTAAGGCTGGTCGATTATAATGAGGCGGGGCTCCAATCCTCGTATCGCAGATTGTTCCTGTATTATCAGGATGATGGGGAACTGGACCGCGCGCATGAAATCTTAAGTAAGAATCAGTGGGAGATCGAAGAATTTCAGGATGGATATGTCAAGGCAGAGATCGACGTGGCTGGGGATAGAGATATTTTATTCCTTTCGATCCCCTATGATAAGGGATGGGAGCTGCTGGTGGATGGCGACGAACAGGAGCTGCTCGGACTGCTGGACGGTGCCTTTCTGGGCGCAAGGCTTTCGCCGGGAACGCATGAGTTAATATTACGCTATACACCGCGGGGCAGGAAGACGGGGATCTTTCTGACTGTCTGTGGTGCCGTCTTATGGAGTCTTTTGTTTAGTATGGATAGAAAAGACAAGAAAAGGAAAGGAACCATATGAATAAGAAAAATATATGGATAGATAGTCTGATTACGTTTGGACTGGCAGTATTGGCGATGGTGGTCATATTTTTCTTGACGGGGGTCCTGCCCGGACAGGAAAAGGTAATTTTTCCGGGGGATCTATATCATCAATATGCCGTTTTTGGAAGGCTGTTCATGGATAAACTGCGGGATGGGAGCAATTTTTTCTATTCATGGAATGTCGGCATGGGCTGCAATACATCATTGCTTTTCTCGTTTGAGTCCATGAGTCCTTTAAATCTTTTTTATATGATCATAGACGACATAGAGATCGCGACATTAGTGATTGTAGCTTTAAAACCTGCTCTTGCGGCTGCATTTTTTTGTGCATATGGAAAGTATAATCTCCGGCAGGAGAGCAGGCTTGTTATTGCGATATCGATTGGTTACGGGATTGGCAGCTTCTATTTTGCAGTAATGATGATGAACAGTATTGCGGAGGGGGTTTATTTTCTTCCATTGGTTCTGATCTTTGTAAAACATTTTCTGGATACAGGCAAAAAAGCGGGGCTTGCGCTGGTTTATGCCTTATCTTTTCTTGCTTGCTTCTATGGAGGTTTTATCGTCGGAATCAGTTCGCTGGGATATCTCTGTTTATGCATTTTCGTACATAGGCATTATACAGGCAGGGAAAGAATGAGGATACTGTTAGGATATGCTGTGAGCGTGTTCACGGCAGTGCTGCTTTCGGCATGTGTACTTTTGCCGGCGGCATATTATGCAGTTGCATTAAATAGTGACGCAGGGGAGAGGATTGCAGCAGCGTTTATACCGACTCCATTTTGGGATATCCTTCCGTGCTTTCTTCCGGGGAGGGAATATGCCCTTGATACGCCGTTTCCATACTTGTACTGCGGAACATTGACGTTGGGCTTGATGTTTCTTTACTTGATCAACCGTGAGATTGCTAAACGGGAAAGACTCTGTGTGGCGGCAGCAGTTCTAATGCTGCTTTTGGGCATAATGGTGAAACCTGTTTATCTGTTTCTACATATGTTTAATGCGCCGAATGGATATACTGTCCGTTTTGCCTATGTGTTGTCTTTTGTGGCGGCGTCTGCGGCAGTAAGGCAATTGTCTTGCCTGCAATTATCTTGCCTGCAGCCTTCCTATTTGCGTACAATAAGACTCAGACCTGTTGCTATTTTTCTTGCGGTGACGCTTGGCTTTTATCTTGTGGCACCGATGCTTGACAGGGTATTACAGACAGGAATGTGGCTTGATACTTCTTTTAAGATAATGGGGTTGATTGCCATTTTGATGCTCTTATGGATATGGCTGCTTTATCGATATCGAAAGGGTCAGAGCAGGGGAGGATTGATTTTTTGGCAATCTTACTTACGATGATAGAGTTGGTTGCTAATGGATATTATTTGATGAAGGGAATGGGAGGCGTCGGAAGAGAGATTTATGAGATCAGGCATCAGACCGCAGAAGACGCCATAACACGGATCAAAGCGGAAGATAGCGGTATATTTCGGATTGATTATCCGGATAAGCATAATTATAATATGCAGACAGCATATGATTATTACGGGATTGCTTATTTTACTTCTGTAGTCAATGAGATGACGTCCCATGCAATGGATCGACTGGGCTATGCAAGAGGTGATTTTAGTATCTATGAATCGTACCAGACAGATGTTGTGAAAATGATTTTTGGCACGAAATATAGTGTCCATTCCCCATGGAATAAGCCGGAGGGAGAGTATGAAATTGAAAAGTATCCCTATTCACTTCCGTTGGGATATATGGTGCGGGAAGAAATATTATCTTATGCTTTTACGGAGAATGTATTTGAGAACCAGCAGAAGTTATTGGAATGTATGACGGGAGAAGGTGCCTTATGTATGGAAATTTATAATGGAGAGATCAGCCTGTATCCGCAAAATGTGAACCTTGTGCAGGTGGATCAGGGCGTTGGAGTTTGCGGAGCAGAAGTGCAGGACGGTGATGCGTATCTGAAATTTGTGATGCCATATTGTGAGGGAGTAAGAGCATATGTATATTTTTCCTCCGATCTTGATAGAAATTTTTCCTCTGTACCGTTGACTAGTGGAATTCCTGTGACGGAGACCCTTTGTCTGGAATTCAGTAGTCTTTCCCGACCGCAGACCGTGCCAATGGCGCAGGAGGNNAGATAATTACGTTGTTTATATCATTTTTACGGATGAAGATACATTCGATATTTTTACTTTGAAGGATATGAATTTTGCCTTGTATCATGAGGACGGACTGGTAGTACATCATGAAGAGCTTGCAAAGGCAGGTCTGCAGATNNGATGGAGGATGGGTATGTTAGGGGACAGGTGATGGCTTCTGAAGAAAAGCCGGTATTATTTACCTCATTTCCATACGAAGAAGGCTGGGTGGCATATGTTGATGGGAAGGAGCAGGAGATCGTTCCGCTGCTGGAGGGTGGTTTTATCGGTCTTAGGTTGGAACCGGGAGAGCATGAGGTCGAGCTGCGTTTTACGGCACCCTATTCCGTGCAGGGGAGATGGCTTTCTCTTTGCGGTTTGATTTTACTGATGATATTGATTGTTGCGGATCTTTATGATACAAAGAAAGTAAAGGAAAGGTAACGATAGAAAGGAACATAAATAGATTATGCAGGAGAATATCAGAAATTTTTGTATTA
>DLOQ01000153.1:44677-50123 GCA_002479655.1 Lachnospiraceae bacterium UBA7480 | reverse complement strand
TATGACTTTTGGGACACCCTCATTTTCAATTATTTGATATCTCCTTTTGATGCTTTGATACGAAATATTCCGGTTCTTGTGACAGAGAAAAGGATGTTATTGTCTCCACTGTTCAAACATGGACTGTAATACATGTTCCGCATAGAGGGAGAAGCCGGAGCGGCTCTTTTTAAATTCATCGGTCAATTCAAAGAAAAATTCTTTTGCGCGGTATTCCCGTTTGAAGAAAGGGGTAAATAGAACATCCCATTCCGGCAGATACATGGACTGCTTTCGGGTATAGCAGTTGGCGGCTGTGGCTTGTACGCGGTGGGACTTATCAACGAAGGTAGCCACGGATTTGTGCATCGCCATATCTTCTGCGGGAAGATAGTAGTAATCTTTATAATTGGAGTAGAAAAATTTCATTTCCTCTTCATAAATGGGCACTTTTAAGGTGCCGTCCATTCCTTCCGCGCTGAAATAACATCCCAATGCCCTGAAAGAAAACGGTACGGGAATGGCAGACTGGAAGCGGAGCCGCATAACGATCTCCTGACAGCGTTTTTTACTGCTGTCATGGTAATAGCTTGCCTGCGCTTTCATGACGCGTACCGGCAGATGGAACAGGTCGGAATAGGAAAGGATGGAAATGACCTTCAACATGCCTTTTAAGTCGTCTTCGTTGTGCAGCAGCAGCTCATTTAACAGGGTTTCATCCTGCGTGCAGACATAATCGTGATATTTGCTGATCATATCGTGCCCGGAGCAGGTATCTTCCCTGACAAGTCCCAGAAAATCCTCAACCGTCTTCTGCTTTAAGTCCGGAAGAGACAAAATATCGCGGTAAGGCACGGATCTTCGATAAATATCTATGCCTTCGCAGTTATCAAAATTGTAATCCAGAGAAAACTGCCGGCATTTTTGTAATAGATATGGAATGTCAAACTGGTTGCCGTTGTAATGGATCAAATAGTGGTAATTTTTTAACAGATCGAAAAATGCAGTCAGAACCTGCAGTTCTTCTTCATATTTTTCCGCAAGCCACTGGATGGCATGCCATTCGCGGTCTTCGTAATATACGCATCCGATCAGAAACAGATTGGAATTCTTTGCGGTCAGCCCCGTTGTCTCAATATCCAGAAAAAGCACGTCGGAAGGCGTGATGTCATGCTCCGGAGATAAATATTCGATCGGGTAGTCCGGTACAAGCTGGCGTAGATTTGTCGTGATTGTTTTCATTGCGCTCCTGCCTTTATCCTATTTTATTGCCGGCCGCTTCTGCGGCCATCCGATGATGTATCAATTTTCACATCGCTTATTGGTCTGCTTCTATCATAACACAATAATGAAAATAGATGTAGCATTTTTTTGAAATATACAGATTTTTGTGCTATTTTATGTCCTGATAAATTTGTTGTAGAACTTTTCACCAAAAAGGAGTATATTATAATATAAGGATTTATAATGTTTTGAAAAGGGCATTATGAAAAACCTAAGAGCAGTAAAAGGAGTGGGATCGATACATGGCAAAACGGACATTTCGGGGAGGCGTGCATCCTTATGATGGAAAGGCGCTTTCCAAAGATAAACCGATCAGGGACATCCTTCCGAAAGGAGAATTGGTATATCCTTTGTCCCAGCATATTGGAGCGCCGGCAAAACCGATCGTGGAAAAGGGGCAGAGGGTGCTGGCAGGTGAGAAGATTGCGGAGGCTGGCGGATTTGTATCTTCGCCGGTGTATGCGTCGGTATCCGGTACGGTCAAGTGCATCGAACCCCGCCGCACTGTGACCGGTGACAACATCAACTGTATTGTAATAGAGAATGATATGCAGTACGAGGCTGCGCCGCCGATCCATACCATGAACTTTAAAGATATGAAGCGGGAAGATATCATACATATCATAGGAGAAGCGGGCATCGTCGGCATGGGCGGCGCCGGTTTCCCGACGCAGGTAAAGCTTTCGCCTAAGGAGCCGGACAAGATCGATTATGTGATCGTCAACTGTGCGGAGTGTGAACCTTACCTGACTTCGGATTATCGTAAGATGCTGGAGGAGCCGGACAAGCTGGTGCGCGGACTGCAGATCATGTTAAGCCTGTTTCCGGGAGCGCAGGGCATCCTTGCGGTGGAAGACAATAAACCGGATTGTATTGAGAAGCTTAGAAAACAGACGGAAAATCTGGATCATATCTTTGTGCGCGCCCTGATGACAAAATATCCGCAAGGATCAGAGCGGCAGCTGATCTATGCTGTGACGGGAAGAACGATCAATTCCACAATGCTTCCTGCTGATCAGGGCTGTGTGGTCAATAATGTCGATACGGTTATTGCCATATGCAATGCGATCGATGAAGGGCAGCCGTTGATGCACAGGATTGTGACGGTGACAGGGGATGCAGTCAGGGAACCGCAGAATTTCCGGGTGAAGACAGGAACGCTGTACTCAGAATTGATCGAGGAGGCCGGCGGCTTTGTCACACAACCGGAGAAGATCATTTCCGGCGGTCCGATGATGGGGTTTGCTATCTTTGATATTGATGTGCCGGTGACAAAGACGTCTTCCGCATTGCTGTGCATGACAAAGGATGAAGTGTCTATGTGGGAGGTCGGACCATGTATCAACTGTGGCAGATGTGTGGAGGTATGTCCTTCCAGACTGATCCCTACCCGTCTGGCGGAGCATGCGGATCATTTTAATACCGAAGGATTTTTGGAGCTGAATGGCATGGAATGTGTGGAATGTGGATCCTGCACTTATATCTGTCCGGCAAAACGTCAGCTTGCGCAGTCGATCAAATCCATGCGTAAGACCATATTGGCGAACAGAAGGAAAGGGTAGGCTGAAATAATTTGCAGGTTACAAAAAAGATAGCGAGGTTTATAAAATGAGTGATTTGATGAAGGTATCATCTACGCCGCATGTCAGGGCGAAATCTTCTACAGCGCGTATCATGTTGACCGTAGCGGTGGCGCTGCTTCCCGCCGCGGGATTCGGGGTGTGGCATTTTGGAGGGAAAGCGCTTCTGCTGATCCTGATTACCGTGGCATCCTGTGTGCTTTCGGAATGGCTGTTTTGCCTGATTGCCAAAAAGAAGAATACCATTGGTGATTTTTCCGCAGTTGTAACAGGACTGCTGCTTGCGATGAATCTGCCGGTCAGCGCGCCATGGTGGATCGGCGTGATCGGCGGAATGTTTGCGATCATTGTTGTGAAGATGCTGTTTGGCGGACTGGGGCAGAATTTTATGAATCCGGCGCTGGGCGCAAGATGTTTTCTTTTGATTTCCTTTTCTAAGATTATGACGAATTTTTCTTATGTTGTTCCCGGCGGCGCGGATGTGGTCAGCGGGGCGACGCCGCTGGCATGCCTGAAAAATGGAGATCCGGTCATTGTCAGGGACATGATCCTTGGTACGATTCCGGGGACGATCGGTGAGACTTCCATGCTTGCGATTGTTTTCGGCGGATGTATATTGATCATGGCGGGTGTGATCGATATGGTAGTGACGGGAACTTATCTATTGTCCTTTGCCGTCTTTATCCTGCTTTTTGCGGGAAGGGGGCTGGACTGGTATTACCTTTCCGCGCATATATCGGGCGGCGGATTGATGCTGGGTGCGTTCTTTATGGCGACGGACTATGTGACCAGACCGATCACGCAGAAAGGACAGGTGATCTACGGCGTTTTGCTGGGCGTTCTGACCGGGATCTTCCGTCTCTTTGGACCTTCCGCGGAAGGCGTATCCTATGCGATCATCATCGGCAATCTTTTGGTTCCTTTGATTGAGAAGATTTCTGTGCCTGCCTATTTTGGCAAGAGGAAGGTTGAAAGAAAAAAGTAATGAATTTGTGCATGGAGGAGCAACATGAAACAGATCATCAAAGATGCATTGATATTATTTGCCATAACAGCGGTTGCGGGGGTTCTTCTGGCATTGGTCAATGAGATCACAAAAGAGCCGATCGCGGCGCAGGAGCAGCAGAAAAAGACGGAGGCGTTTCAGGCGGTCTTTGCGGATGCGGCGACCTTTGAAACATTGGCGCTGCCGGATATGACGGCACCGGAATACGCGCCTTTTGCGGAAGCGCATCCGTTGAGCGAGATCAATGAGATCAATACCGCATATGATACGGCGGGGCAGCCGGTCGGATATGTCCTGACTGTGACCAACAAGGAAGGTTATGGCGGCAATATCCAGTTTGTTATGGGGATTCAGATGGACGGCACGTTAAATGGTATCTCCATTCTGGAAACCAGTGAGACGGTCGGACTCGGACTGGAGGCACAGACCGTATTGGCGCCGCAGTTTGCCGGTAAGAATGTTACTTCTTTTGTATATACGAAGACCGGAGCGATGGCGGAGAGCGAAGTGGATGCGATCAGCTCGGCGACGATCACGACCAATGCCGTGGTAAACGGAGTCAATGCCGGTCTTGATTATTTTCATGGATATCTGATGGAAGGAGGGATGAGCAATGGACAGTGAGAATAAAATGACAGCCGGAAAGGTGTTTTTCAATGGCTTGATCAAAGAAAATCCTACGTTTGTCCTGATGCTTGGCATGTGTCCGACGCTGGCGGTCACGACTTCTGCAATCAATGGTTTCGGTATGGGGATGACGACAATGGTTGTTCTGACGATGAGCAATATCATCATTTCCCTGCTGCGAAATATCATTCCGGATAAGGTGCGGATTCCTGCGTTTATTGTTATCATTGCATCATTTGTAACTATCGTGGGACAGTTTTTGGAGGCATACATCCCTGCCTTAAATGATGCCTTGGGAATGTTTATTCCGCTGATCGTTGTAAACTGTATTATTCTGGGGCGCGCGGAAGCATTCGCTTCTAAGAATAATTTTATCTTGTCCATGTTTGACGGACTTGGCATGGGGCTTGGTTTTACAGTGGCGCTGACCTGTATCGGTCTGGTCAGGGAGATGCTGGGCGCGCACAAGATCTTTGGCGTTTCTTTTGCACAGCTTGCAGCCATGATTGGCGCGGGAGAAGGTGTGACGGGATGGCTGCAGAGCCAGAGCCCGATCGCGATCTTTGTTATGGCACCGGGAGCATTTTTCGTGCTTGCGGCATTGANNATTGACGGCGGTTCAGAATGTAGTGCGGAGCAAAAAGGAACAGCGGGGTGAGAAGACGAAGATTCAGAGCGGATGCAGCCATGACTGTATGAATTGTGGGGATTCCGCCTGTGAGCATCGGTTTTATGATCCGGACGGGAAGGATTGCGCAGTTGCTGTAAAAAATAAATTGAGGTGAAAAATATGGGAGAAACATTGAGAGAATTATTGATCATAGCGATCGGCTCCGCGCTGGTCAGCAATGTAGTTTTAAGCCAGTTCTATGGACTCTGTCCGTTTCTGGGGGTGTCAAAACAGCTTAAAACGGCAAGCGGCATGGGCATTGCCGTGATCTTTGTCATAACGCTGGCGTCGCTGGTTTCC
>DLOQ01000153.1:44352-44622 GCA_002479655.1 Lachnospiraceae bacterium UBA7480 | reverse complement strand
GTGGAGATGTTCTTAAAGAAAAAGATTCCGGCGCTGTATCAGTCCCTCGGCGTATTCCTGCCGCTGATCACGACCAACTGCGCGGTGCTTGGAACGGCACTGACCAATGTGCAGAAGGAATATAATATTTTTTACGGTGTGGTGAACGGATTTGCGACTGCCGGAGGATTCGCCATTGCTATCTGCATCCTTGCGGGCATCCGAGAGAAGATGCAGTACAACGACATTCCGAAACCGTTTCAGGGAATGCCCATTGTGCTTGCTACGGCA
>DLOQ01000153.1:44067-44279 GCA_002479655.1 Lachnospiraceae bacterium UBA7480 | reverse complement strand
AAAGGTATGGTTATTGATATGAATTTTGGAGCGATTTTAACGGCTGTTCTGGTCATCAGTCTGGTGGGTATCCTGATCGGATTATTTCTGGGAATTGCAGGATTAAAATTAAAAGTGGATGTTGATCCGAAAGAGGAACAGGTAGTAAATACGCTTCCTGGCAACAACTGCGGAGGGTGCGGTTATGCGGGATGTTCTGCGCTTGCGGTTGA
>DLOQ01000153.1:35669-44019 GCA_002479655.1 Lachnospiraceae bacterium UBA7480 | reverse complement strand
AAGCCGGAGAAAGCATACGCATGACTGCATATGTCAAATGTGCCGGAGACTGTGATAAGGCGGCGACAGACTATGAATACACCGGCATACAGGACTGCCGGATGCTGCAGTTTGTGCCGAATGGCGGTCCCAAGGCTTGCAATTACGGCTGTCTTGGGTATGGCTCCTGTGTAAAAGAATGTCCGTTTGACGCTATCCATCTGGAAAACGGGATAGCAGTCGTGGATAAGGATAAATGTAAGGCGTGCGGTAAATGCGTTGCCGTATGTCCCAAACATATCATTGAGATGATCCCGTATGACGCGGAATATGTTGTAGCATGTTCTTCCAATGAAAAAGGTCCCGTTGTGATGAAAGAATGTCAGGTGGGCTGTATCGGCTGCGGAATCTGTAAGAAAAATTGTCCAAGCGATGCAATCGATGTGACGGATTTTCTGGCAAAGATTGATCCGGAGAAATGTACTGCCTGCGGAACATGTAAGGAAAAATGCCCGAAAAAGACGATTCATAAACATTGATATAGATATTTAAAATTTCAAGCTGTGTGGAAGCATCAATGGATATAGATTTATTTTATCAGGAAAAAGGAACTCAAGAGCCGTTTATCCTTTTGCACGGAAACGGAGAGGATGGCTCATATTTCAAGCATCAGATAGATTATTTTAGCGACAGATACAGAGTGATTGCATTAGACACAAGAGGTCATGGGAAATCACCAAGAGGTACCAAACCTTTTACTATGGAGCAGTTTTCCTGTGACTTATACGATTTTATGGAAAGTCTCGAAATTTCAAATGTAGTTATTTTGGGTTTTTCAGACGGAGCAAATATAGCAATGAAATTTGCACTGAAATATCCAAACAAGGTAAAGGCATTGATCTTAAACGGGGGCAATCTGAATCCAAAAGGAGTAAAAAGAACGACACAAATTCCAATCGAAATAGGTTACAAAATTGCAAAACGTTTTGCTTTAAAATCCCCTGATGCAAAAAAGAATGCTGAAATGCTTGGGTTAATGGTCAATGAACCGAATATTGAACCAAGCGAATTATCAAAAATAACAGTTCCTACGCTCGTAATCGTTGGAAGAAATGATATGATTAAGGAGTTCCATACAAAGGAGATTGTAAATGCAATACCCAATGCAAAACTAACAATTATGAAAGGCAATCATTTTATTGCCAATAAGAGGCACGCTGCATTTAATAAAGAGGTTGAAGATTTTTTGCGGAGAGTTGACAGTTCAGTAAATGCCTGCTTTGCGGATTGAAAAATCGGGATTTGTAAAGGAGAGATTTGTGAAATCAAGAAATAGGGATGATGGATGGATAACCGGAAGAATATATTTCAACAGAGAAGATAAAAGAATAATTATTAAGAGACCGCAAAGTGGGTTTGGTTATACCATGAATTTGGGAAATACATGGACATGGATATTTAATGCTATTTTTATAATTATTGCGATTATATTAGTCAGCGTTATCTAGCACAACTTCCAATTTAATATTTGGAGAGTGGTTCCGGAAATCCGCCGGAATACCGTATGCTGTCATCATCCATGATAAACATGGCTTCCACGCCGTCGGTGGCTTCAATGAGCTTCATGCCTTCTTCCGGTCCAAGGACAAAACATGTGGTGCTTAAGGCATCGCAGGTAAGGGAGCTTTCCCCCAGAATACTGACGCTGTAGAGATGATTTTCCACGGGATAGCCGGTGGCGGTGTCTAAGATATGGTGATACAGGGTATCCCCATCATAAAAACAGCGGTGATAGACGCCGGAAGTTACGAGGGAACAGTCTGTCAGGGCAAAGCAGGCTATGGGGGCGCCGTCCCCGAAGGGTTTTTCCACGCCTACCGTAAATGGTTCATTGTCCGGTTTGGAGCCGAGCACGACAGTGTTGCCTCCAAGGTTGATGATGGCATTTTGGATGCCGTTGGCAAGAAGATATTCTTTCAGTCTGTCGGCAATATAGCCTTTGGCGAGAAAAGCAAGGTCAAGGGAGCTTTCGGGATCGGTCAAAGTGACGGTAGAGCCGGTGATCACGATGTTACGATAGTCAACGTGTGTCAGAGCGCTTGCGATCTCTGCTTCATCGGGAAGCTCCGGCGTTTCGGACGGATGGAAGTTCCAGAGGGAAACTACTGTTTCGATCGTAGGATCGATCTTTCCGTCAGTTAGTCCGGCATATCGGACAGTTTCTGATAAAAGGAAAACAGTATCCTCAGATACAGAGACCGGAGTGCCGCCGGAATGGTTGATCCGGTAGATATCGCTTTCGGGAACGGATTTGGAGAACAGATCGTCATAATAGCTGCAAAGTTCGATGCATCCGTCGGTTATGTCGCTGCTGCAGGGATCGTAGATTGCGATGCTGACAAAGGTATCAAAGAAAAATCCTTCGACGGTAGTGGCTTTTGCAGCAGGGGCGCAGGAAGATATCAAAAAGGAAAGGCATATCAAAGAGATCATGATTGGAAGTTTATGGGATATGCAGGGGATGGATCCTGACATGGCGCAATTTCCTTTCTGATATTGTAAAATTTAGGCATTTTTGAAATGATTGATTTTTTATCATTAGTTGTGTAATATAGATATATTATCGCTTTATATCATTTTTCATTGCGGATATTATATCATAAATTTACGGTTTTGAACAATGGGGTAACATAGTAATGAGATTAGACGACGATTTTGAAGATGATTATGATTATGATGATTATTACGATCATGAGATGACACGCCGCAACAGCGCTGTCACGATTCGTTATGCGGTAATTATCGGCAGTGTTTCCGTTTTGGGGATACTGCTTATCGTATTGCTGCTCAACAGTGGAAACGGACGGGGAAGCGGCGCGCAGGTGTCTTCCCAATATTCCGGGACACTGACTGCGGCGGAGCAGGAGCATGCTCAGAATGTCCAGTTGGAAAATAGTGTGGAGGATCTGCTGAGCGGAAGTACGCTGACTGCGGATGATCTGGATATCTGGGATGAACGGCGGGAAGATACGGTATCGGAAAATGAACCGGAAGAGCCGTCTTCGGTGACGGTAGAGAACGATCCTGCGACGGATGGACTGCATACGCTGATCGTTCATGACAATGGCACGGAAGAGTGGGTAAGCATCAATCAGTATCTTGCAAGGAATGATTATGATTATTCAGGACTGGTCTATCAGAAGCCGCTGATGAAATATTATGAGAATAATACCAGAGTTTCCTATGCGGGGGTGGATATTTCCAAGACGCAGGATTATGTTGATTTTTTGGAGCTGCGGCGCGCCGGGATAGATTTTGTGATGCTGCGGCTGGGACAGAGAGGGTATAGTTCCGGTGAGATCACAATGGACGAGTATTTTATGGACAATTTAAAACGCGCTTCGGAAGCGGGGCTGGATGTCGGAGTCTATTTTTTCTCGCAGGCGGTCACGGTGGAGGAAGCAGAAGAGGAAGCGCAGTTTGTCATTGATACGATCTCTGAAAATAAGATACAGTATCCGGTCGTTTTTGCCATGGATACGATACCAAATGAGGTTTCAAGGATAGATTCGCTGGATAAGATGCAGCGGACCAATATTGCACTTGCGTTTATGGATAAGATCAAGGAGAATGGATATTTTCCGATGATCTATGGGGATAAGGAATGGCTGATCCAGAAGCTGAGCTTAGGTTCCATGATCGGATACGACGTATGGCTGTCTCAGGAAATGGATATTCCGGATTACCCGTATCAGTTTGTCATGTGGCAGTATACGACGCATGGCTCGATCGCGGGAATCGCCGGGGACGCCAATCTGAATATCTGTTTTATTGATTATTCGGTGAAATAAAGCCTGCATTGATCGCAGTAAAAAATCAAGGATCATTAGGGGGTATAATCCATGATGCGTTTGGAGATTTTGACCTGTTTATAGATCTTGGCATATTCGGATGGACTTACGCTGTCAATAAAATTGACGGCGTAATTTTTTTGTATACCTTTTTGGCGGAGAAGATCCACCGCTTTATTATAGGCGACTGCCGCCTCGACTTCGGTCTGATAGGTGCCGATCAGATAATTGCCCTTGATATGGATCAGGGCGCGGTAGGAAATGTGATTATTTTTATCCTGTCGTCTGACGCCATGATAGCGGTTGAGGATCTCGATATTGGAGTAGCGGAAATCCAGAGGATCCCCGTTTTTAAAACGGTAGTCGCGCCCTTCTATGGCATAGCGCTTGATTCCGTATCTGCCTGATATGCTGATCTGGGCGCCATAGTCGGAGACAAAAAGATGACCGCCCCGCTTCATGATCTTATGGGAGGAATAGTAAAAAAGATCGTCTACATCAAATTTCAGGATCTCATCAGGCGACAGATAGTAATAAAACATTTTAGGGCGGATATAGATAGGGTGCGCAATATAGATGCCGTTATCGCGGTAATTGATAAGGCATACCCGCTTTTCAAAAGAGAGCGGGGAAGAAGAATGATATTTTTCTATGGATGCATCAGGATCAGCCAAAATGGCGGACGCTTCTTGGTAAGCCATATGAGCCTGCTGCGCGTCTGCAAAGCTGCCGAGGCTGATATGCTTTCCGCGGAATGTTATGGAAGAACGGTAATAAACAGTATGATCCTTTTTTGTGGCTGGCGTAACGCCGGGCAGATGTTTTGCTTCTTTTTGCGCTTTCATATCTTTTCTTAATATCAGGTCCTTTTCTTAATATCAGATGCTTTTCTTAAGGCACGACCGGAGTGTTATCGCTTTTTGGTTGCTGAAAATTTCTATGTGGATTATAGCAAAATTTGATAGTTGATGCAAATATTTGAAAAAATTCAGGTTTGTTATGTCGTAATTTGTGGTGAAATAGATTGGTATATTTTGGGACATGTCTGAATAAAATATTAGGAAAGTATTTTTGGAGGACATGATATTTTGCATAAACAGTATTCTTGTTATTTTGCAGTATTGTATGTAATGCTGTCAATGGTATTCATCAATGCGATACTGCTGACTGACTTAAGAGAATTATCTGACAGGATGCAAAAGGAAGCAGCATTGGAGCTGATGAATGAACGGGCAGCTGATAAAGTATATGTAAGGACATTGGAACATATTTATGGCAATGAACGAACGGTAGAATGTTTCAGTATTCAACGAAATTACAGGATCGATCTTGAGGAACAGGAGATGGAGATCCTTTGCCGGATCGTTCAGGCGGAAGCCGGCTGCGAGGATGTCACGGGTAAAATGTTAGTTGCGGATGTAATTATAAATCGTGTGGAAAATCCAAGATTTCCGGATGATGTGGAGGGTGTGGTATTTCAACATGTCGATGGTGTTTATCAGTTTTCTCCTGTGGGCAATGGCAGGATCAATGAAGTCGTTGTGACAGAGGAAACGAGGGAGGCGGTTTTTGCCGCATTGTTGGAAGAAGACATCTCGGACGGCGCGTTATATTTTGTTTCAAGGAAATATGCGGATTCTGGCGCTCTTACATGGTTTGAAAACAATCTTACTAGTGTTACGCAGCATGGTGGTCATGAATTTTTCAGATAGATTGCATGAAAACGACCTTTATGCTATACTTGTCTTTGGATGATTGAGAAAGGCAAGGACTTAAGTTATGGATATCATGTATAGCAGCACAAGGAATGCGGGAGAAAAGGTTTCGGCATCAAAGGCGGTATTACAAGGTTTGGCGGAGGATGGCGGATTATATGTCCCTGACCGGCTTCCCAGATTGGAGACCGGATTTCAGGATATGGTTTCCATGGATTACAGGCAGATTGCGTATGAAGTGATGAAATTATTCCTGACGGATTATACAAGGGAGGAGTTGATGCACTGTATCAACAGCGCATATGACAGTAAGTTTGATACGGAGGAGATCGCGCCGCTTTCTTATGCGGATGGCGCTTATTATCTGGAACTCTTTCATGGGGCGACGATCGCATTTAAGGATATGGCTTTATCCATCCTTCCTTATTTGATGACGACGGCGGCAAAGAAAAATCAATTAAAAGAAGAGATCGTTATCCTGACGGCGACCAGCGGGGATACCGGTAAAGCAGCGATGGCAGGATTTGCGGATGTGGAGGGGACAAGGATCATCGTATTTTATCCGAAGAACGGTGTCAGCGCCGTACAGGAAAAACAGATGGTGACGCAGAAGGGGAAGAACGTCAAAGTCATCGGCATCCATGGCAATTTTGATGATGCACAGACCGGCGTAAAGAAGATGTTCTCCGATCAGGAATTGAAAAAGGAACTGAAGGAGCACGGTTTTGTATTTTCCTCTGCCAATTCCATCAATATCGGACGTCTTGTGCCGCAGATCGTTTACTATGTCTATGCCTATGTGAATCTGTTGAAAAACGGAAAGGTACAGGAGGGCGATGAAATCAATGTTGTCGTTCCGACCGGTAATTTCGGGAATATCCTGGCGGCATTTTACGCAAAGAATTTAGGACTTCCGATACATAAGCTGATCTGCGCGTCCAATGAAAATAAGGTGTTGTATGATTTCTTCCAAGACGGCGTTTATGACAGGAACAGGAAATTTGTATTGACCAGTTCTCCGTCCATGGACATCCTGATCTCCAGCAACTTAGAGCGTCTGATCTATATGATCTCTGACTGTGATCCGGAAAAGAACAGGGAGCTGATGTCAAAGCTTACGGAGACCGGCGTGTATGAAATCACTTCCGGAATGAAAGAAAAGCTTGCTGATTTTTACGGCGGATATGCTTCGGAAGAAATGACGGCAGAGAAGATCCGCGAGCTGTATGAAAAGACAGGCTATGTCATTGATACGCATACGGCGGTTGCGTCTGCGGTCTATGACGCATATAAGACGGATGCGAAGGATGATCGCGTCAGTGTGATCGCATCCACGGCAAGCCCCTATAAATTTGCAAGAAGCGTTATGACGGCGATCGATCCTTCTTATAAAGAAATGGATGATTTTGCGCTGATAGATGAATTATGCAGGATCTCCAAGGTAGAGGTGCCGAAAGCGGTTGAAGAGATCAGGCAGGCGCCGGTGCTTCATGATACCGTATGTGAAAAAGATGAAATGCAAATGATGGTAAAAGGGTTTTTGGGGATATGAAACATATTTTGATGGTAGATGACAGTACGACAAATCTAAAAAGCGCGGCGGAAGTTTTACAGCCGTATTATCAGCTTTCGATGGCGAAGTCGGGAAAACAGGCGATGCAGTTCTTAAAAAAGAGCATACCGGATCTGATCCTTTTAGATCTGATGATGCCGGAGATGGATGGCTATTCCGTTATGGAACAGATAAAATTAAATCCGTTGACAGCAGGGATCCCCATTATTTTTCTGACGGCGGACTCGGAGCAGGCAAGTGAGCGCAAGGGACTGCAGATGGGCGCGATGGATTTTATCACGAAACCGTTTAAGGCGGAAGCCATGTTAGGCAGGATCGAAAAGGTGCTGCAGATGGAAGATATGCGTAAGAACCTCCTTGGTGAAGCTAAAGAAGAGCTGCGGCAGGGACAGCCTGCAGAGGAGGCGGAAGGAAAACAAAGCTATACGGATGAAGAAGTGCGGGCAGCAGTCCATAAGATCGATCATACGATGCTGAAAGCATATGCTTCATGGGAGGATATTGAGAAGCTGTGCAAGGAGGCGATGGAATATCAGACGGCAAGCGTCTGTGTGCCGCCGTCATATATCGCAAGGATCAAAGAGACATACGGTGACGGACTGAAGATCTGTACGGTGATCGGTTTCCCGCTGGGATATGCGACGACCGCCGTGAAAGTATTTGAAACAGAGGATGCCGTGAAGAATGGCGCGGATGAGATCGATATGGTGATCAATATCGGGGACGTCAAAAACAGCAGATATGATTTGGTGGAGCAGGAGATCAGCGCCGTACGGGAAGCATGTCAGGGAAAAATCTTAAAGGTGATTGTTGAGACCTGCTATCTGACGGAGGAGGAAAAGATCCGTTTATGTCAGATCGTGACGAAGGCAGGGGCGGATTATATCAAGACCTCTACCGGCTTTGGCACGACAGGGGCGGTGAAAGAGGATATCGTATTGTTTAAAGAGAATATAGGAGCTGATGTAAAGATCAAGGCAGCAGGCGGAATCCGGACAAGGGAAGCGCTGATGATGTTTGCGGAACTTGGATGTGACCGGATCGGGGCATCGGCGACGGCGGACTTTGTAAAATAAAGGGCTTTAGGATCCGGATGTCAAAAGGCAGTTTTTGAATTTTGAGGCGGCAGACTTGCGCATATCATAATCTGTGCATATGCGGCTGTACGGAAATAAGAAATTCTAAACATTCCTAATTTAAGCTGTGGAAGGCGGACGCAAACGGGGCAATTC
>DLOQ01000153.1:27301-35630 GCA_002479655.1 Lachnospiraceae bacterium UBA7480 | reverse complement strand
AATTTCCTTCCAATGCATATGTACAGATTATATATGTGCAGCCTGCCATATAAATTATGCAAACGTCTGAATTTGAGTTTTAAAATGTAAGGAAGGACTGGAAATGAGCAGTATGGAAAATAAAATCATCAGGGAACGCATCCATGCACTCAGGCAGAATATGAAAGCTGCCGGAGTGCATTATTATTTGGTAGTGACGGCGGATCCTCATGGATCGGAATATATCAATGATCACTATAAGGAACGGGAATTTCTGTCGGGCTTTACCGGCTCTAATGGAGATCTTTTGATTGGGGAGGAGGAATGTCTGCTCTGGACGGACGGAAGATATTTTGTGCAGGCGGAACAAGAGCTGGAAGGTACGGGCATCCTTTTGATGAAAAGCCGGCAGCAGGGCGTCCCGGAGTTGGAGGAATATCTGAGGTCACATCTAAAGGAAGGCATGAAGCTGGGACTGTACGGATTTTGCGTGAATGCCGCTCTTGGAAAAAAATTGGAGAAGATCATGAAAGAAAAGCGGGGAGAGATCGTCTACCGGAAGGATCTGGCAGAAAGCGTTTTTACGGACAGACCGGCTGACAGCGCGGCTCCCATACGCATATTGGATGATACCTTAACAGGAGAAAGCTGTAGTGAGAAGCTGTCCCGCGTCAGGGAGAAGATGGAGGAGCAGAAGGCGGATCATCTGCTGCTTTCCGGATTGGAAGATCAGATGTGGCTGTTTAATATCAGGGGAGGTGATATTGCATGCAATCCGGTGGCGTATGCATTCACCCTGATCTTTAAGGAAAAGGTGATCGTATATCTGAAGGAGAGATCCATAGCCGCGCTGCGGGAGAGAGAGGAGAATGTCCGCTTCGCAGAGACGCACGGTATTGAATGGCATCCATATGAGGATTTTATCGGGGAGCTTCCGGAGCTGCTGCAGCAGACGGAGAAGCTGCTTGGGAGAAAGGCGAGGATGATGCTTGATCCCGGGGTGGTCAATTATACGGTCTGCCGGATCGTTGAGGAGTATGCGGAGACGGTGGAAGCAAAGAATCCGACGCAGGTTATGAAAGCGGTCAAAAATCCGGTTGAGATCGGTCATATTAAGCAGACCTACCTCTTAGACAGTGTGGCACTCACAAGATATATCCGGTATATCAAGGAACATAAGGCGGAGGGGCTGACAGAAAGTGAGGCTGCCAAAATACTGGAAGGATACCGTCAGGAGATCAAAGGCTTTCAGGGGGTATCGTTTCCGACGATCAGCGCTTACGGGGCGAATGCGGCAATGATGCACTATGAGGCAGTGACCGGCAGGGATGCGGTATTAAAGCCGGAAGGGATCTATCTGGTGGATTCCGGCGGACAGTACGAGGGCGGCACGACCGACGTAACGAGAAGCATCATTATGGGAAGCATCACGCAGGAGATGAAAAAGCATTACACGCTGGCTGCCGTTGGGATGCTGAGATTGCAGAATGCGGTGTTTTTGCATGGCTGTACAGGGCGCAATCTGGATATTCTTGCAAGAGGTCCGCTGTGGCAGCAAAAGATAGATTATAAATGCGGCACCGGTCATGGTGTGGGTTATATGCTAAGCGTCCATGAAGGGCCTCAGAATATCAGCTGGAGACCCGGTAATGCGAAAGAAGCGGTTCTGGAGGAGGGTATGCTGGTGTCTGATGAACCGGGCGTTTATGCTGCGGGAAGCCATGGCATCCGGATCGAGAATATCCTGCTCTGTGAAAAAAGAGAATGTAATGAGGATGGTCAGTTCATGGGATTTACGCCATTGACGCTGGTGCCGCTGGATCCGGAAGGGATCGATCCGGCTTATATGGAGCGAAGCGACATGGAAGCATGGAACCGTTATCATCAGATGGTCTATGAGCGGTTGTCCCCGTATCTGTCAGAGGATGAAAGGGCGTGGTTAAAGGAACAGACAAAAAGTCAGGAGTGCGGTTAAAAATAAAAAATCGAAAATTTGAATATGAAAACCAACTGAAAATCCGGTTTAACATATTTACTTTTCCAAGGTCATTTGTTATAATAAACACTGTACGCGGTAATGTGTAAGCAAAATTTAAATTATATAAAGGAGGAAGTAAAATGGCAACAAAAGCGAATTATGCCAGAAAAGACATTGGACCTAACAAGGTTGGTTTCCCGAAGGTTGGTACACCGGTAACAAATACCCGTGCGATCATCGAGGCACCTTTCTATGCAAACAATGTCGTAAAGATCAACACATTAAAAGAAGCTTATGAGCTTGCAAAGAACTCACCGGGAACGATCGTAACAGATATGCCTGTTTACAGAGGCGAAGAGTTCGGTCTTGAGCCGGATGCAAAGGTTCTTCTGTTCAATGATGGTTCTATTACCGGTCGTTATGCTCCGGCTAGAAGAATTACAGGAAAACCCGGAACAGACAATGCAAAGCTTGACAAGATATTGATGGATGCTGTTTATGATACACGCTGGAAGACGATGTATCATGCGGAAGCGTTTATTGGCTTGGATGAGGAATTCATGGTAAAGGCACATCTTCTGATTCCCGAAGGAGAAGAGAATCTGCTTTATAACTGGCTTCTGAATTTCCAGTACTGCTCAGACGAGTATGTTAAGATGTACAAGAGATCCAAGATGATCGGCAATGGAAAAGAGCCGGATATCTTTATTTTATCCGATCCTCAGTGGAAGGGAGCTCCGGGTCAGGAGGATGTATGCGATCCGAACTGCTTATGCTATTTTGATACAGCTAACAACTGTGCTGCAATCCTTGGTATGAGATACTTTGGTGAGCATAAGAAGGGTACGCTGACGCTTGCGTGGGCGCTTGCTAACAGAAATGGCTATGCATCCTGCCATGGCGGACAGAAGGAATATACACTTGATAAAGAGGGCAAGAAGAAATATGTTGCTGCGGTATTTGGTCTGTCAGGATCCGGTAAATCCACGATCACACATGCTAAGCACGGCGGTAAATATCCTGCAATCAAGGTTCTTCATGATGACGCGTTTATCATCAATTCTGATACCTGTGCATCTGTAGCTTTGGAGCCTACATATTTTGATAAGACGGCAGATTATCCTTGTGACTGCGAGGACAACAAGTATCTGTTGACCTGCCAGAACGTATCCGCAACTCTGGATGAGGACGGAAAAGTTGTTATCGTTACTGAGGATATCAGAAACGGTAACGGACGTGCGATCAAGTCAAAACTGTGGTCACCGAACCGTGTTGACAAGATTGATTCTCCGGTAAATGCAATCTTCTGGATCATGAAGGATCCTACGATCCCTCCTGTAGTGAAGTTAAAGGGCGCTTCCCTTGCATCTGTTATGGGTGCAACGCTTGCTACCAAGAGATCTACAGCTGAGAGATTAAAAGAGGGCGTTGATCCGAATGCGCTGGTTGTTGAACCGTATGCTAATCCGTTCAGAACTTATGAGCTGGTGAATGACTATAAGAAGTTTAAAGACCTGGTAGAGAAGAAGAATGTTGACTGCTACATCATCAATACCGGTGATTTCATGGGCAAGAAGGTTCAGCCGAAGGATACCCTTGGCGTGATTGAAGCTATCGTAGAAGGCAAGGCTAAGTTCAAGAAATGGGGTCCGTTCTCCGATATCGAGATCTTTGAGTGGGAAGGCTTTGTTCCCGACTTAAAGGATAAGAATTATGTTGAGCAGCTGAAAGCGCGTATGAATGACAGACTTCAGTACGTAAAGAATCTGGATACGGCAGAAGGCGGTTACAACAAGCTTCCGAAGGATGCGGCTGCGGCAATCAAGAAGGTTGTTGACGAGGCTAATACGCTGAAATAATTCTTTCACATGCAATAACGTAGTGTTTTAGGGGCATATCTTAGGGTATGTCCCTTTTGAATGTCATTTTTTTGAAAAAACAGTTGAAAAATCTTGTCCTATCGTTTAAACTATAATAGTATTATTTCGCGATGACAATTGAGGAGGATATAACGATGATTTCTGCAGGTGATTTCAGGAATGGAATTACGATTGAATTTGATGGAAATGTTTATCAGATTATCGAGTTTCAGCATGTAAAACCAGGAAAGGGCGCAGCGTTTGTAAGAACAAAGCTGAAAAATATCAAGAGCGGCGGTGTTGTAGAAAAGACCTTCCGTCCTACTGAGAAATGCCCCCAGGCGCGTATTGATAGAAAAGAAATGCAGTATTTGTATGCGGATGGCGATTTGTATAACTTCATGGATACGGAGAATTATGAGCAGATCGCATTGAATAAGGAAACGGTCGGCGATGCGCTGAAGTATGTCAAAGAGAATGAGATGGTTAAGGTATGTTCTCACAATGGCAGCGTATTTGCAATCGAGCCGCCTTTGTTCGTTGAGCTTCAGATCACGGAGACGGAGCCCGGATTTAAGGGAGATACCGCTACCGGCGCTACAAAGCCGGCAATTGTGGAGACAGGCGCGCAGGTGATGGTTCCCTTATTTGTGGATCAGGGTGAAGTGATCAAGATCGACACCAGGACCGGAGAGTATTTAAGCCGCGTGTAATCAATATCATCCGATATCGATGTGATTCTATCAATCAGTTAAAAGCTTGAAAGACAATGAAGATAACATGATTTCATTGTCTTTTTTAGTGAAAATGGAATCAACAGAGAGAAAGGATGAAAAAAATATGACATTTGAACAGTTTATTGAAAAAGCAGCATGTACGCTGGAGCAGCATTATGGAGAGAAGTATCAGATCAGAATCGTGGAGGTAAAGAAAAATAACGGATTGCGCCTGCATGGTTTATCCATTTTTTTGCAGGACAGCCCGAATAAAGTTTCTCCGACGATTTATCTGGATGAGTATTACAGCCGATATATGAGCGGGATATCGCTGTCGGAGACGATGCAGGACATCATAAGGACATATGAGGCGCATACGGTGAAAGATGATATTTCCATGGAATTTTTTCTTGACTATGAGAAAGTCAGGGACAGGGTCGTATACAAGCTGATCAATTATGAGATGAATAAGGAGTTGTTACAGGAGATTCCGTATATTCCTTTCCTTGATCTGGCAGTGATATTTTATTATTACATGGAAAATGAAGTATTCGGCACTGCCAGCATACTGATTTATCATACCCATATGAAAAAATGGGATATCAGTATGGAACGGCTGACTGCAGATGCTGAGTATAATACGCCCAGAGTGCTGGGATATCGTCTGGCTAATATGGAGGATATCGTGCGGGAGCTGCTCAGAAAGGAGCTTGAGAAAAAATTTTCAAAGAAGAACAGGTGCAGGCAGGGAGATGGAGAGAAAGAGATCCCGACGGATGAAGTGATGGATAAATTGATGGAATGTTATCTTGAGGGACAGGATGAAAGTCCGATGTATGTATTGACCAACCGCAACAGCCAGAATGGAGCTGCCTGTATCCGTTATCCTAATGTCCTGAAGGAATGTGCGGATAGGCTCGGAAGTGATCTGTATATCCTGCCTTCTTCGATCCATGAGGTGATCCTGATCAAGGATTATGGGATTGATGATGCGGATGTGTTGAGGAATATGGTAAAAGATGTCAACAGGACGCAGCTGGCGCCGGAGGAGGTGCTGTCCGATCAGGTTTATTATTACAGCAGAAAGAGAGGCAGGGTAGAACTTTGTGAAAATAAAACTCGCGTGAAGTAAGCTGGACAAAAGGGAAAAAGTGTGTTATGATTAGCAGGTGTCAACAATATCAGGTAAGAGGCTTGTAGTTGGCACTTGCAGATATGCACTCGTAGTCTAATGGATAGAACGAAGGCCTCCGACGCCTTTAATGCAGGTTCGATTCCTGTCGAGTGCATTTTTTGCGCAAAGGCTGATGGGCATTGACGCTTATAAAATGTGGAGACAACGTAAGCTGAGAAGGATGTTACACGTTGAGAATGATACGATAAGATGATAGCATAATATGTTTTGCCGCTATTGGATAGGGTAAGGTTGTTGGATAAGGCAGGGTTGTAAAAAATGGGAAAAAGAAGAAATAAAAAACAGGGAAATAGAAAAAATACGGGAAATAAAGCAATAGAAGAACAAAGGTCTATAGAAAAAACGGAAAATTATATAGAGGAAGCAGGTGGACAGGAAGAGGCGCCATATGCAGAGGAAGCAATCGGCGGGATGACGGGAGCCTATCCGGAGGACGGGCAGGAGCAGAGCGTTGAAGCAACATATATTGATAATCCGGATGGCGTGGAAGAGCAGACGCTTGCAGATGTACCGATCGATAATCTTTTATATGGTGATGATGGGGAAGAACCGGAAGAGAAGGTTTCCATAGACAGACAGCATCAGGAGATGTCCAACGATTTTTCGGATTTTACAAAAGACTTTTTCAGACAGATCGGAAAATGGTTCAAACGCAATCGTCATATGGCTTTGATTTCGCTGGCGGTCTGTGCGGGTGTTGTTATTGTGATATGGATCGTGATTTCTGTTTCGAAGAGTGTTGATGAAGCAAGGCTTGCGTCGTCCGTATCCGGCAACGTACAGGTCGGACTGCCCGGTAATGGCAATACTACAACGATCCCGGTGCCGCAGGAGCCGTTGCAGAAGAATGCCTATCCTGCCGTCAATGAACTTGTGACGCGTTATTTTGATGCAAGGCAGACCAATAATATTGAAGCTCTGTGTACAACGAAGAACTATGTAGATGATATGGAGATTGCAAAGGTTAATGCATTTTATGAGTATGTGGAAAGCTATGATAATATTACCTGCTATACCAAGACGGGACCGATAGAAAATTCTTATATCGTCTATGTTTCCTACGATGTAAAAATGCGCTATTGGGATGTGTCCCTGCCTAGTCTGCTGACTTTATGGGTGTGTACCAATGAGGATGGCAGTTTATATATTTACGTGGGAGACTTTGACGAAAATATATGGAATTATATCGTTGCCATTACTTCGCAGGAGGATGTGCTTGATTTGGCGCAGATGGTACAGACTACATACAAGGAAACGATGGATGCCAATCCGGATTTTTCGACTTATATGTCAACCATAAATGAGATCATAAGGCGCGAGATGGCTGAACATCTGGCAGATGCGAATTATCTTGATAATGATTTGGAGAATATCACCGGAAACGATATGGGAGGGAATACACCAGTGTCCGGCAACGGTGCCGGAGGAGAGGCGGATACGGGAGATTTTGAAGTTCAGGCGATCACGACCGTTAATGTGAGGGCGTCTGACAGTGAAGTGGCGGATCGTCTGGGAAAGGTTGAGGCTGGTACGGTACTTGCCTGTCAGGAACATCAGATCAATGGATGGAGCAGGATTATCTATGAAGGTAAGGTAGGTTATATCAAGACAGAATATCTTTATACGGTTGGGGAAGGCGTGGATGAGACTGAGGCAACCGGAACCATCACCGTATCGGAAACCGTCAATGTCAGAAAAACTGCCAATATAGGAGGAGAACAGCTCGGTGTTGCTTATGCCGGTGAATCGTTCCCTTTGATCGGTGGTACGGATGAGGAATGGACCAAGATCATTTATAATGGGCAGGTTGGATTTGTCAAGTCAGAATTTGTCTTGCAACGATAAAAGAACTATCTTGTCAGGTATTGCTTATAAAAGATTGCAAAATGGGGCTCTTGGGGTGGTCAAAGACTTCTTCGGGAGTCCCTTCTTCTTCAATGATGCCATGAGCCATAAATATTACCTTGTCGGCTACATTTCTGGCAAAATCCATTTCATGCGTAACAACGATCATTGTGGTGTCACTGGACTTCAAGCTGCGGATGACGCCCATTACTTCTTTGGTAAGTTCCGGATCCAGCGCGCTGGTGGGCTCATCAAAGCAAAGAATATTAGGAGTAAGCATCAGTGCGCGCGCGATCGCAACACGCTGCTGCTGACCTCCGGAAAGCTCGCAGGGGTAGGAGGAGACCTTTTCGGTCAATCCGACCCGTGCCAACAGTTCCATTGCCTGTTGGTCAAGTTCACGGCGAATCTCAGCTTTTGCCCGCCGTTCAGGCTTAGGCAGGGCTTTATTTTCTTTGCATGCTTTCAGATATGCGGACAGCGTCAGGTTCTGCAGGACGGTATATTGTGGAAACAGGTGAAAGGATTGAAATACCAGTCCAAAATAAAGCCTGTTTTTGCGGATCTGCTTTGGATTTCTAAGAGTTGCGGCCACAGCTGCATCCTCTCCGCCAAATATCAAGTGATTTTCCACCTGAATAGATCCGGAATCGGCTGTCTCCAGAAAATTCAGACACCGCAGAAGCGTCGTCTTGCCGCTTCCGGACGAGCCGATGATAGCAAGGACTTCACCCTTTTCCAGTGAAAAGCTGATGCC
>DLOQ01000153.1:19401-27276 GCA_002479655.1 Lachnospiraceae bacterium UBA7480 | reverse complement strand
TGACGGGTATCCTTTCTTTACTTGTAATAACGTGAAAGTTTCTTTTCCGCAAGCCCGAAAAGCCATGTCAGCACCGCATTGAATACCAGGTAAAATAAACCGGTATAAAAGAGCGGCCAGATGATTGCGTCAACCTTTAAAAATTCGTAAGCGCAGAAAAGAATTTCCGTAACAGCTACGGTTCTTGCCAGCGCGGTATCTTTGACAAGAGTGATGATCTCATTGCTCATCGGAGCAAGGATATTGCGTATGACCTGCAGAAGGATAACCTTGAAAAAGGCTTCGGATCTTGTCATGCCCAAAACATCACATGCCTCATATTGCCCCTTTGGTATATTTTCAATGCCACCCCGGAAGATTTCCGAAAAATAGCAGGCATAGTTGATGACAAACGCAAAAAGCGCGCCAAAAAAGTAGGCAGTTGCCACATTGCCGCCAAACATCGACCATTTTGTGATCGGGGCATGAAATGCGATGCCGGGGATATAGATTACGATCATCAGTTGGAGTAAAAGCGGCGTGCCGCGGATCACATAGACAAATGCCCGAAACGGAAGCTTGAGCGGCAGAAAAGAACTTCTGGTACAAAATGCAAAGATAAGTCCCAAAGGGATCGCCAGAATAAGCGTCAGGAAAAATAGGGAAAGCGTTACGCCGAAGCCCTTCCATAATTGTCCGGTGACACGTATAAAATCATCATTGATATAACTGTTTGCATAGTTGAAAATAGGATACATATGTTATTCTTTCTTCTGATAACTGATAGAAAATTTGTTTTTTGTATGTTATTTTTTTGCCGATAGAAAATTTGTTTTTAATATGTTGTTTTGATTTCAGTATATGATTCTTTTAAATACTATGATGCAGCATAGACAATATCTTAGCAGAATAGCTGCTTTTGATATTGTCTATTTTGCATGATTATTCAGCGGTAAATTGATCCGCTTTTATTTGTTGAGAGCTCCCTCGTAGAGTTCTGTCATATCGTATTTTTCTGCAAGGGAAGCAAGCGTTCCGTCATCGATCAGTTCCTGAATGATAGCGTTGACTTTGGCTGTCATGTCGCTGCCAAGGCGGAAGCCGATGGCATATTCTTCATTAGCAAGCTGGACGCTTTCAACGATCATCAGTTCGGCATAGTCGCCGGAACCAACGCTTGCTGATGCCAGCGTATAATCAATGACGATTGCATCNNTCATAATTGCCGGATTTCAGTGCAAGAAGAGCTGACGCCTGAGAATCAGATGCGGTATAGGATGCCTGAGAAAGATTGGCATCTGATGAAATAGCATCTTCACCTGCGGAGCCGCCCTCGGCAGAGAGCATAGCGGAAGCTAAGCTTGCAGTGTCTGTATATGTGCCGGCATTACTGCTGTTGATTACCAAACATTGCTTGTTGGTTAAATAGGACGTGGAAAAATCCATATTTTCACGGCGCTCTTCGGTAACGGTAAGACCGTTCCAAATGCAGTCAATATTCCGTGAGCTCAATTCGCTTTCTTTCATATCCCAGTCGATGATCTGAAATTCCGGCGCCAGACCAAGCTTTTCACAAACAGCCTGCGCAAATTCCGTATCAAATCCGGTCAGCTCGCCGTTTTCGTCGTTATAGTTCATCGGCTCATAGAGCGTAATGCCGATGACCAGCTTGCCGTTGGCGGCAATATAATCATAATCGGAAGCGCCGTCTGCGCCGTCGGTTGTCTTTCCTGCCGAACATGCCGCAAGAGAAAAGATACATAACAGGGATAACATCATTGCAAGTAATTTTTTCATTTTCATCCTCCTTTAAAATCTCTCATTAGGTTTATTATCAGGCATGGTTAAATGCACTGTAATACAGACATTCTTACGGTAATAAAGAAACAAGATGGTCTGATAATTTTTCTTGAATCAGGTATTCCTTCACTGTTTCTTCATCTATTACTGACAGAAGGGCTGCTGCGTCGGTATATCCGTATTCAACAGCAAATGCGCTAATATCCTCGTCAGTGACACTAAGTCCATTCTCCGCAGCGACCGTATCACAGATGGAAGACAGGATAGCCGTATAGGCAGCGTTTTCAATTACTTCCTGTTTCAGATCATCGACTGTCATTCCATAATAAGTAAGCAGATCTGCTACTGACATCCCATACTGGGCAGCCGTCTGTTCCTGAGATGTCATGTTTTCATTATAATAATGATAGATGGTATCTGCCGGAACAGTAGTAATATAATAATTGTCCGTAACAAAGTTCCATACATTATTTTCTTTCATAAGATCTTTGATCATATCGCGGCATTCCGCTACGGTAGTACAGGAACCATCATAAAAGATTGCCTGCACTATTTCATCAGTCAGTTCTTCAGGATAGACGATTGTACCGAGGATCTCATTGACCGTAAAGGTAAATACGACATCCTTGCCTGCCAGTTCCGTATTGCGGTAATCTTCCGGGAAAGTAATGGGGACATCTTTTGTCTCACCGACCGACATCCCGATAAAGCCATCCTCAAAACCGTCGATATATTCGCCCGCGCCGATCGTGATCTGTGTATTCTCGGCAGTACCGCCCTCAAACGCGACGCCATCCAGTTTTCCGACAAAATTGGCGCTGATCACATCATTTTTACTTACAACCGCGTGCTCTGTTTCGGCTAACTCACCAAAGTCAGGCAGGATATTTTCAGAAATGAAATCATCAATATCTTTTTCACTGACGGATGTTTCGCTGATAAAATATTCCTGATTGGTATAATTGCCGACGTACAGGGTTGCGCCGTCAGCAGTGGTAAATACCAGCATTTTATCATCTTCTANNTTCGTCTTCCGTCATCTGATTCAGCTTTGCCATATCAGGGACAGCCGGAAGATTTTCATATAATATAGAATTATCAAAGGCTGTGGCTCCGGTATCCGGAACGGTATAGCCTACGTCACCGGCGCCGGTATTGCCTGATAGGGCGGTATTGCCGGAAACGGAATCCTGTCCCACGTTGTTTTTGATCAAGGCAAAAATGATAAAGCCGATCGCCGCAACAGCGATCAAGATCTCGGCAACCAATATCTTGGGACTGCCGGACGGCTTTTCCTCATCCTCTGACGCATCGTTATCCGTTGTATCATCAGAAGATGCTGACGCATCGTCATCCGTTGCATCATCAGAAGATGCTGACGTATCGTCATCCGTTGCATCATCGGCAGATGCTGACGCATCATTATCCATTATTTCATCATCATTTTCAATGACCTGAGCATTCTCTTTTTCCTGCTCTAAAGTGTCATTATTTTCTTTGCTCACAATAAATTCCTCCTAAATAAAAAATAAAAACCTTTTGCATTATACCACGTCCGGCAATAAAATGCACGAAAATTTTGTGAATTTGTATGATGCCAATAGATGCTGTATATTGATACTGATAAAATAATGAAATATTTATGAAACGCCAATGTATTTTTTGGCGTCTAATGATCAGAAAGAGATGAACAGGAAAGGAGATGCAAAATGGATCATTTGATACTGGAGGCGAAGCGGGGAGACCCGGAGGCATTCAGCGCGCTTATGCAGTCGCAGATGCAGAATATGTATAAAGCTGCGAGAGCGATCCTTAACAGCGACGAGGACGCAGCGGATGCCATAGCAGATACGATACTGATCTGCTGGGAAAAATTGGATCAGTTGAAAAAACCGGAATTTTTCCGTACATGGATGACACGTATCCTTATTAACAAGTGCAAGGATATCATCAGAAAGCGGAAAAAATATTCGTTTATGGAGGAAGTCCCTGATGTGTCGGTGCAGGAAGAAGGGTTTGAAAATGTGGAATGGAAGGACGCGTTAAATTGTTTGGAAGAAAAGTACAGGCTGGTTACGGTGCTGTACTATGTAGAGGGATTTTCGACAGTTGAAATCGGTGAAATGCTTGGCATGCCGGATAGTACGGTGCGGAGCAGGCTTTCAAGGGCGCGCCGGAAACTTGCGCAGGAAGTTATATAAGGAGGGATGGAATATGAGCGAACGGGATATCATTAAGATATTACAGTCGGATATCGCATTGCCGCAGGTGGTGCAGGAGAGGGCAGACGAGGCATTTGAGCAGATACGGGGCAAAAGCGCGGAGACAAAAAGGCGGAAAGCGCATTTTTCCAAAAAGAAGCTATTGATACTGGCAGTTGCGGCGGTGCTTGCAATGGGAAGTATTACTGTGTATGCGGCATGCAGGAACTGGAGCAAGAGCATGACGGAAGGAATGGGTGCGACGGCAGAACAGCAGGCGCAGTTGGAAGAACAAGGCGCGGTAGTATTCCCGGCGCAGGATGATGTGGTGGTAACGCCGCGGGAAGATGCTGTAATCATGCCGCAAAGTCAGACGTGTAACGGTGTTACGATTACGGCGGTGCAGAGTATTACGGATCATTATGCGTCCCATCTTATTTTTAAGATTGAAGGATATGAACTGGCGGAGGGCGCGGAGCCTTCGTTTGAAAGCTGTACCGTTACTGTTGACGGCGGTATGGATTATAATTCATTATCAAGTTTTTATGACGGACTTGTAGTTGGAGAAGACGGCAGGGCTGAATATGCGGACGGTTCTCCTATCAATTATGAGGAATTTTACCCGCGCTATGTTCAGGACGACGGCAGCATGGAATATATGATTACACTTTATCATGAGGAAAAAGGATATTTTATAGGAAAAGATGTTCATGTAGAATTTGAAAATCTGGGGACGGCAGGAAAAGCGGCGTATATAAGCGACAATGAAGTGCAGGGGAAATGGAGCTTTGACTGGAACCTGCAGGGAACGGACAGTATGCGTGAATATACCTTTGAGGAACCGCTTGACGATACGGGAGCTGTTTTGACACGGGTGGAAATTTCTCCGATTACCATGCATGTGGAATTTCAGTTCCCGTATCAGACGCAGACGGTGCAGGGCTTAGATGAAAATGGCAATCCGATAACGACCACGGATTTTGTGGAAGCACCGCCGCTTACGGGCGTGCGTCTGAAAGACGGTACGGTTTATCCGTATCTGTGCGGCGGAGGGATAGAAGGATATCTTGAGAATGTTTCCGGCGGAATTTATGAAGAAATCTATATCAATCAAAAGGTCATTACTCCCGATCAGGTGGAATGTCTTTTGTTCAGGAAGCATGTTGAAGGACAGTATGACGTTTATTTGATGGATGAATATTATGAAGTGCCGGTGAACCCGTAAACATTCAAATTGAACTGTTCAATGTTTCAAACACAGCCGTATTTGATTTCCATGGTTGAAGTGCAGTTTTGTTTGTCGCAACGGATACTTTACAAATGGAAGAATAACGGTTATAATGTGCTTAACAGGACAGCCGGAAGGTGAGCACACACCCGACCCGGCGAATAACTAAATTAAGCTAAAGAAATAGCGTCCGGTCATTGCCAGTAAGCAGGACGCTATTTCTTATTTTCCAAACTAAGAATTGCCACAATTAGCAGCGCCATAGTTAAAATCACTATGAACTCTTCGTATGTACTCATAATAATCACCTCCTCCGAACAGGCTCGGATCGGGTGAGGTGCGTCCCCCGGTTGCCCGGGTAAGCACATTATATTGTTAAGGATTCCAGAAAGTATCAGCGGTTTCAGGTTTGTGTCAGGGATAGACGAAAGGTCATGTATGGAGAAACAAAAAGATTTAGTAGAAATATTTCCAAACCTGTCATTTTATCACAGGCTTAAATAAGAATATTTTGATGCCGGCAGCGGGACTTGAACCCGCACGTGGTTGCCCACAACAGATTTTGAGTCTGCCTCGTCTGCCATTCCGACACGCCGGCGTAAGCTTGGATGTAAACCACAAATAAGATAATAACATACTCAAAAAAATTTTACAACATTTTTTTGCATCTTGGGCAGTAATGTTGTAAAATAAGATATAATGTCTTTCCACAGAGCTGTAGAAAGACAGGATAGATGGAAAGAAAGACTGGATTTCAACCATGGATTGTATCAATTATCGGATGAATATGCTTCCGTATCTGAAGCATGAACTGAGTATCAGGAAGACGCGAAAGCTTCTTTCACATGTGGAGAGCTGCGCGGAATGTAAAGAAGAATTAAAGGTGCAGTTCCTTGTGATGGAGGGCATGAAACGACTGGAATATGGAAAAACTTTTCATCTGGAGGAAGATTTTGAAGAAAGCCTGAAAGCCTCCGTCAAAGAATACAAGAGGCGTGACACATTACAAAAGTTTATGCTGTTTGTTTTTTACGCCGGATGCATGATCGTGCTCCTGTTTTTGTTAAAGGGGATCTTGCTGTAAGCTTTTTGGAAAAAGATCATAGAGATCGTCAGGATATTTTTATAAAATTGGGTATTGAAAGAACGAGGATATGAAAAATATGGCGGATAAGCTGGTATTGATCGATGGACACAGTATATTGAACAGGGCGTATTACGGGGTGCCGCCGCTGACCAATGCGGCAGGGCTTCATATCAATGCAATTTATGGATTTTTGAATATCATGTTTAAGATTTTGGAAGAGGAACATCCGGAGTATCTCGTGGTTGCATTTGACGTGTCTGCGCCGACATTCCGTCATGAGATCTACAAAGAATATAAAGGCACCAGAAAGCAGATGGATCCGGAATTGAAAGAACAGGTTCCGGTCATGAAAGAAGTCCTGCAGGCGATGGGTGTGTTAATTATGGAGCAGGCAGGTCTGGAGGCGGATGATATCTTAGGCACGCTGGCAAAGTCGGCGGAAAAAGAAGGTATGGAGGTTTCCCTGGTGTCAGGAGACAGGGATCTTTTACAGATCGCAAGCGATCATATCAAGATCAGGATCCCAAAGACAAAGGGCGGCAAGACGGAGGTCAAGGATTACTATCCCAAGGATGTGATCGCCGAATATCAGGTCGATCCTATCCAGTTTATTGATTTAAAGGCGTTGATGGGGGATGCCTCGGACAATATACCGGGTGTGCCCAAGGTTGGACAGAAGACGGCGGAGAAGCTGATGGTTGAGTATGGCTCTCTGGAAGGGATCTATGAGCATGTGGAGGAGATCTCCATGAAGGCGGTCAGGGAGAGCCTGATCGAGCATAAGAATCTGGCGGATCTGAGTAAGGTATTGGCGACGATCAATGTATCTGCCGAGCTTTCTTATCAGTGGGAGGAGGCAAAGCTCGGAAGCCTTTATACAAAAGAGGCATATCAGAAATTTGTGGAACTGGGATTTCGCAGTATGCTGTCAAGATTTGACGGGGCGGGGTTCACGGATGCCGGCGCGGAAGCGATGGTCAGCGAGAAGGCATTTATCAGGATCAGCGGGGCAAAGGAAGCTGACGCTGCATTTGAGAAGGCTGTTCAAGCGGGACAGGCGGGCGTCAGGGTATGGTTTGTGGAAGAAAAGACCGGCGGACGGCAGCTTTCCTTATTTGATGAGGTGCAGGAGGAGAGAAAACGGCTGATCGCGGCATTGGCAGTATCAAAGGATGAGGTTTATTATCTGGATTCCGCATTGCTGGGAGAAGGGGAGCTTGAAGGGCAGCTGTGTCATCTGTATCAGAAGGATGTGATTATGGCGACGTATGCGGTCAAGGAGTTATATCAGGCGCTTGAAATAGAGAACGGAAGAGNNGAAGTATCGGCGCATTTCTTTGATATATTGCTGGCGGCATATCTGTTAAATCCGTTAAAAAATGATCATCAGACCGGAGATATCGTCAGATCATGCAACAACGGTATGATTCAGGATTATGAACAGAGATTTGGTAAGACGGCGTTAGAAACCGTGATCAAAGAAAAGGAAGAAGAGTTTGTGGCTTATGCGTGTACGGAGGCATATGCGGCGCTGTATTGTCAGTCTGAGCTGACAAAGCGCCTGCGGGAGCAGGAAATGT
>DLOQ01000153.1:4778-19373 GCA_002479655.1 Lachnospiraceae bacterium UBA7480 | reverse complement strand
ATCCCGGCGCGCTGCGCAGATACGGAGAAGAACTTGCGGAGAGTATTAGCTGCCTGGAAGAAAAAATTTATGCGGCGGTAGGGCATGAATTTAATATCAATTCGCCGAAGCAGCTTGGGGAGATCTTATTTGGCGAGATGGGGCTGCCGGGCGGTAAGAAGACAAAAACAGGGTATTCCACCTCGGCGGATGTATTGGAGAAGCTTGCGCCGGAACAGCCGGTGATCAGGGATATTCTGGAATACCGCACCCTGACAAAATTAAAATCTACCTATGCGGACGGACTTTCTGCATATATCAAGGAAGATGACCGGATCCATACGAATTTTAACCAGACGATCACAGCAACAGGAAGAATCAGCTCTACGGAGCCTAATCTGCAGAATATCCCGATGCGTATGGAGATCGGCAGGAAGATTAGGAAGGTATTTATCCCGAAAGAGGGATATGTGTTTGTGGATGCTGATTATTCGCAGATCGAGCTGCGCATCCTGGCATCGCTGGCTGGGGATGAAGAACTGATCGCGGCATATCGGGAAAATCAGGATATCCACAGAAGTACGGCGTCTAAGGTATTTCATGTGCCGTTTGAGGAAGTGACGGATCTGCAGCGGCGCAATGCGAAAGCGGTCAATTTTGGAATCGTCTATGGCATCAGTTCTTTCGGACTCAGTCAGGATCTTTCCATTTCTAAAAAAGAAGCGCAGCATTATATAGAAGATTATTTTGCGATGTATCCCGCTGTTCATGACTATCTGGAAGCCGCTAAGGAAAATGCGAAAAAGACAGGGTATTCCGTTACTGCATTTGGCAGGAGGAGACCGATCCCGGAGCTTAAAAACAGTAATTTCATGCAGAGATCTTTTGGGGAACGGGTGGCGATGAATGCGCCGATCCAGGGAACTGCGGCGGATGTGATCAAGATGGCGATGATCCGGGTGTATGACAGGCTTTTGAAAGAAGGACTGGAAGCGCGGATGATATTGCAGATCCATGATGAGCTTTTGATCGAGGCGCCGGAGCGGGAAAAGGAGAAAGTGATAGAAATATTGGAGGAAGAAATGCCGGGCGCAGCGGATTTCCCAGTGAAACTGGAGGCGGAAGCGCACTGGGGGATGGACTGGTACGAAGCAAAATAGTGTGAGAAGGGCATGGGGATTAATATGAAGACAATAGGCATTACCGGCGGGGTCGGCTCAGGAAAGACAGAGGTGCTTACCTTTATCACGACACATTATGATGCGAGGGTCATCGTCGCGGATATCGTGGCGAAGGAACTGGAACAGCCGGGACAGTCATGTTATCTTGCTCTGGTGGAAGCATTGGGAGATGGGATCCTGGATGCGGAAGGGAACATAGACGCGAAGGCGCTGTCCGGACTGATCTTTTCAGATGCGAAGGCGCTGGCGCAGGTCAACGCAATCGTTCATCCGGCGGTAAAGCGTTATATACTGGAAGCAATGGACGAAGAACGAAAAAAGGGTACAAAATATTTTGTGGTAGAAGCCGCCCTGTTGATCGAAGAAGATTATCAGGACATTTTGGATGAAATGTGGTATATTTATGTCAGTGAGCCGGTAAGAAGGAAACGTCTGAAGGAAAGCAGGGGGTATTCGGATCAGAAGATCGACAGCATCATGGCGGCTCAGAAGACGGATGCGGAGTTTAGGGCGGTCTGCGATCATACGATAGACAATAATGATTCTATCGGGAAAATGCAGGAGCAGGTGGCGGCGTTGCTGACGGAAGGCACAGTAGCTGCTATTAAGTGTTTCGCAAATATCTAAATATTAAAGAAAGCATGAGAGTTGAAAAATGGGTAATGAGATGAAACCGCAGGGACAGCTGGTATTCGGACTGGATATCGGAACAAGGAGTATCGTGGGTACGGCAGGTTACCGGGAAGGGGACCGCTTTATCGTTGCGGCGCAGGTGGTTAAAGAACATGAAACGCGTGCGATGCTGGACGGTCAGATCCATGATATCGGGCAGGTCGGCAATACGATCACGCAGGTGAAGCGCGCGCTGGAGAAAAAGCTTTCCGTGAAGCTGACAGATGTCTGTATTGCTGCTGCGGGCCGCGTGCTGCTTACCTTTGAGACCAGCGTCACATGGGAATTTGAAAAGGAAAGGGTAGTTACGCCGGAGGAGATCGCAGGGCTGACTTCGCTTGGAATCGAAAAGGCATATGAGAAGCTGCAGGAAACGAATGATTCCGATATGAAATTTTACTGTGTGGGCAATTCTGTCATCCGCTATTATCTGAACGGTTATCCAATCAGTAATCTGGAAAATCATAAAGCGAAAAATATCGGAGCGGATATCATCGCTACATTTCTGCCGGATGATGTGGTAGACGGACTTTATCGCGCAGTCGAGCTTGCGGGCTTAAGTGTCGTGAATATGACATTGGAGCCGATTGCCGCTATGACGGTGGCAATCCCGCAGATGTACCGGATGCTGAATATTGCATTGGTAGATGTGGGCGCCGGCACTTCGGATATCTGTATCACAAAGGATGGGTGTATCGTGGCATACGGCATGATCCCCTGTGCGGGCGATAAGCTGACGGAAGTGATCGCAAATGAGTGTCTGGTAGATTTTGAAACGGCAGAGAAGATCAAGCGGGGCAGCGGTACAGAGGTAAAATATAAGGATATCATGGGGCTGCAGCAGTCCATTACAAAGCAGCGTGTCCTGAAGATGCTGTCAGGGCAGATCGATCAGATGGCGAAGCTGGTATCGGATAAGATCAAGGAATTAAACGGCGGCAAGCCGGTCAGCGCAGTCTTTATTGTAGGCGGAGGCGGTAAGATCACAGGTTATCCGGAAAAGCTGGCAGAGCATCTTGGCATCCAGAAGGAGAGGGTGGCGCTTCGGGGGGAAGAAGTGATGCAGGCAATCACATTTCAGGAAAAAATCAAGAAGGATTCCCTGCTGGTAACGCCGATCGGTATCTGCCTGAACTACTATGACCAGAATAACAATTTTATCTATGTGACGTTCAATGAGGAACATATCAAGCTTTATGATAACAGCAATCTTGCCATCGTAGATGCGGCGATGCAGGCGGATTTCCCGAATGATAAGCTTTTCCCGAAGCGGGGAAGCGAGATCGCCTATACGGTGAATGGAAAGAAAAAGATCTGCCGTGGAGAATTCGGCGAGGCTGCCAAAATCATGTTGAACGGCGAAGCTGCAGATCTGTATAGCGCGATCCATGCCAATGACGTTATCGCGGTTGATGAGTCGACTGCCGGCGCGCCCGCGGCGATCTCCCTGGGGCAGCTGCCGGAGTTTAAAGCAAAGCTTGATATCATGGTGAACGGAAGCAAAGTGACGCTTCCGAAATATGCTTCGGTCAATGGCAGACTGGAGAATGAGTATTATAATATCAAAAACGGCGATAAGATAGAAATGCTGGATTATTATACGGTTGCGCAGATCAGGGAATTTATGGACGTTACGCTGGATATGAATATGGCGGTCTATGTCAATAATGAGCCGGCGGAGGATGATACAAAGGTTTATGAGAATTTCAGCATACGCATGGCGCTTGAGGACGGCATGAAAAGGGATGAGCCGGAAGATGAGGCGGATTTTTCGGAGGATTCTTTGGAAGATGGCGGGGAGGATACATATTCCGGGGACAATGGGGATGAGGAGCAGCCCCGGCAGGACAACGCCGAGGAGGAGCCNNGGGCAGCGCTGCGGCAAGCGGGCAGGCAAGGTCGATCCATGTGCTTGTCAATTCCAAACCGATCCAGCTGCAGGGCAAAGCGTCTTATGTATTTGTGGATATCTTCGATTACATAGATTTTGATTTGAGCACGGTAAGGGGACAAACGCTGATCACCAACGTCAACGGTAAAAAGGCGGAGTATATGGAGCCGCTGTATGACGGAGCAGTGATTGAGGTGTATTGGGAAGAGTGATTTCATCAACGCTTCCTTAGAATATGAGGAAGTATGGAGCGGGGTATAGAATGTCATGCGTATGAAAAGTTTGGCCAGCGGGAGCAGCGGCAATGCGATCTATGTCGGTTCGGAAACGACGCATCTGCTGGTGGATGCGGGAATCAGCGGAAAAAGGATTGAGGAAGGGCTGGAGCAGCTGGGACTTACCTGTAAAGATCTGGATGCCATTTTGGTTACCCATGAACACAGTGACCATATCGGAGGCTTGGGCGTACTCAGCAGGCGGTATGATATTCCGATCTATACTACCGGCGGAACGATGGACGGCATCTACGAAGGACGTAACCGTAAGGTGGTAGGGGAGATCGATACATCCCTGTTTCAGCTGATACAGCCGGATGAGCATTTTATCATAAAAGATATTTCTATTCAACCGATCAAGATTTCCCATGATGCCAAAGAGCCGGTGGCATATAAGTTTATGTATGGCAGTCAGAAGACGGCGGTTATGACGGACTTGGGTGTGTATGATGATTATATCCTTGGCAGTCTGCAGGGACTGGACGCAGTATTTCTGGAAGCCAATCATGACGTCAGGATGCTGCAGCTGGGAAGATATCCTTATCCCTTAAAGCAGCGTATTTTGGGAAATCGTGGACATCTGTCCAATGAAGCGTCGGGAAGGCTTCTTTCACAGATCCTCCACGATCATATGGGGAGCGTCGTATTAAGTCATTTAAGTCAGGAGAATAATCTGCCGGAGCTTGCTTATGAGGCGGTACGTTTGGAGATTACGGCGTCAGATACGCCGTATAAAGGGGATGATTTTGAGATCATGGTGGCTGACCGTTATCAGCCTTCCTGCCTGATCAGTCTTTGACCGAAAGAAAGACAGGATGAGCCGGAGATTTTCGAGTATTTTATGTATGAGATTAATCAATTGATAAATCACAAAATATGTTTTATAATATAAAAGTATTATTTACTGAAGAGAGAATTAGCAATGAAGAACAGAAAAGAAAGGTTGGATACCGGAATGAACGAAATGAACGTGCAAGGTGATAAGGGGAGACTACATATCGGGGGAAACAAAAAGCTTCCTTTTTTTCAGTCGATTTTGGGAAGGATCTCTGTAACGATCGTATTGATCGTAATTTTTGTGGCAGTTGTCAATCTTCTGCTGATCATCCCTACAGTGGAGAGGATCATTAAGGAGCAGACGCAGCATTATATCTTTGACATGACGGAATCATATGGTGCAAAAATGTCGGATAGTTATGCATTGCTGGATGAGGCGGCATTTGAATATGATAATATGTCAAAGCTGTTTGCTGACGCGGGGCTTGAGAATGTGAAGACCAGTTATGTTTATATCGTGGAAAGGGACGGTACGATGCTGTTCCATCCGACGGAAGAGAAGGTTGGCCAGCCGGTAGAAAATGTGGTAGTTAAGGGCGTAGTCGAGCAGCTTTCTCAGGGTAAGATCCCATCTTCGGAAGTGGTGGAATATGACTTTAAGGGCGTCACCAAATATGCCGGATATTATGTGCATCCGTCAGGGAAATTTATTCTTGTATTGACGGCAGATGAGGAGGAGATATTTGCACCGATCACTACAATGATCATAGAGGTGATCATCGGATCGCTGATTGCGCTGGTGATTTGTTCCGTAGTCGGTATTCTGGTCATCTGGAAGATCGTGAAACTGATCCAGTCAATAGCTGGAGTTGTACATCAGATTGCCGATATGGATTTCCGCGAAACACAGGGAGAGAGCGCAATGCTCCTGCGTAAGGATGAAGCCGGTCTGATGAGCCGTGCGGTCAGAGATTTGCGTGGAAAACTGGTGGAGGTAGTTGGAAATTTACAACATCAGACAACGGAGCTGTATCGTGCCTCTGAGGAGTTGAGCAAAAATGCGGGTGAGACAGTGGGAACGGTACAACAGGTTGAACATGCTGTTCAGGAGATCGCTGCAGGCGCTGCCAGTCAGGCGGATGAGACACAGCAGGCGACAGAGCATGTCCTCACTATGGGTGAAATGGTAGAAGATACTGCGAACGGCGTTAATACGCTTTACGGAACGATGGAGGAGATGGGCAAGGCGGGTGAAACAGCCGCAGATAAACTCCACCAGTTAGAGGAAATCAATGTAAGAGCAAAATCTTCGCTGGATGATATTTATGAGCAGACCAATACGACCAATCATTCGGCATTGAAGATTCAGGAGGTTATCGGTATTATTACGGAGATTGCGGAGGAAACCAACCTGCTTTCCCTGAATGCTTCCATAGAGGCGGCGCGCGCAGGTGAACAGGGACGCGGATTTGCTGTTGTCGCATCACAGATCCAGAAGCTTGCGGAGCAGTCCAATGAATCGGCAAGGAAGATCGAGGAGATCGTTACTTATCTGATCAGTGATTCCAAGCAGGCTGTAGAGACGATGGATGAAGTAAAGAACATCATGGATGAGCAGATTAATTTTGTGACCGAGACAGCGGATATCTTCAGGAATCTTCAGGGAGAGATTGGTAATTCCATCAATATGATCGACCAGATATCTGCCAGAACGGCGCATCTTGATAAGGAAAGAACAGGTGTAGTGGATGTGGTACAAAATCTGACGGCGATTGCTGAGGAGAATGCGGCAAGTACGGAAGAAACGTCAGCTTCCGTAGTAGCAGTCGGGGATATTATGACACGGATCTCTGAGAATGCATTTGCTTTAAAGGGAATTGCAGATAATCTGGATGAGGCGATGAAGCAGTTTATTCTTTAAGCCGGAGTGTGCTGTTTCAGGACGCTTCTTTGGCAGATGACTAGAAGGGAAGAAGGATATAATAACAAAATATGAAAAAGACAATTATTACCGTAGTAGGCAAGGATACGGTAGGCATTATTGCCAAGGTTTGTACTTACCTTGCGAATAACAGAGTGAATATTCTGGATATTTCACAGACGATCGTGCAGGATTATTTTAATATGATGATGATNNCCAAGCCGTTTGATGTGATTGCAGACGAGCTTGGGCAGATTGGGGAAGAGATCGGTGTCATCGTGAAATGCCAGAGGGAAGAAATTTTTGATTCCATGCATCGGATATAAAAATATTATTTGTAAAAATTGAGGAAAAAGTGTAGTCTTAGTCAAAAGCTTAGTATTTTGGCTAAGACTTCATCTTTGAAAATGAGACATGAATGATTGGACGTTAGAAAGGCATGATTAAAAAATGATCAATATTTATGAAGTAGCCGAAACAAATCAGATGATAGAGAAGGAAAATCTTGATGTGCGGACGATCACGTTGGGGATCAGCCTTCTGGACTGCATTGATACAGACCTTGCAAAATTAAAAGATAATATCTACCGGAAGATCACCGATACGGCAAAGGATCTTGTAAAAACCGGCAAAGAGATTGAGAAAAAATATGCGATTCCGATCGTGAATAAAAGGATCTCCGTAACGCCGATTGCAATTGTTGCCGGCGCTGCCTGCAAGACAGAGGAAGATTTTGCTTCCATAGCTGAGCTTCTGGATAAGGCGGCAAAGGAAGTGGGTGTCAATTTTATCGGTGGATATTCTGCGCTGGTGTCAAAAGGGATGACGAAGGCGGATGAGCTTTTGATCCGTTCGATCCCGTTGGCATTGTCTAAGACGGACAGAGTGTGCAGCTCGGTGAATCTGGGTTCCACCAGGACCGGTATCAATATGGATGCTGTCAGACTGATGGGCGAGATGATCAAGAAGACGGCTGAATACACGAAGGATCAGGATTCTTTAGGATGCGCAAAGCTGGTTGTATTTTGTAATGCGCCTGATGATAATCCTTTTATGGCAGGCGCGTTTCATGGTGTGACGGAAGCGGACGCGGTCATCAATGTGGGCGTCAGCGGTCCCGGCGTGGTAAAGACGGCTTTGGAAAAAGTGCGGGGCGAAAGTTTTGAAGTGTTGTGTGAGACGATCAAGAAGACGGCGTTTAAAGTGACCAGAGTAGGACAGCTGGTTGCGAAGGAGGCGTCGAAAAAGCTGGGAATTCCATTTGGGATCGTCGATCTTTCTCTTGCTCCGACACCGGCAGTAGGGGACAGCGTTGCAGATATCCTCTGTGAGATCGGTCTGGAATATGCGGGCGCGCCGGGGACGACTGCAGCCTTGGCATTATTAAATGATCAGGTGAAAAAAGGCGGTGTGATGGCATCGTCCTATGTAGGGGGATTAAGCGGTGCATTTATTCCGGTCAGTGAAGATCAGGGGATGATCAATGCGGTAGAGGCAGGCGCGCTGACTTTGGAGAAATTGGAAGCGATGACATGCGTCTGTTCTGTGGGACTGGATATGATTGCGGTGCCGGGAGATACCAAAGAGTCAACGATCTCCGGCATTATTGCGGATGAAATGGCGATCGGCATGGTAAATCAAAAGACCACGGCGGTAAGGCTGATCCCGGTAGCCGGAAAGGGCGTAGGGGAGAAAGTGGAATTTGGCGGACTGCTTGGATATGCGCCGATCATGCCGGTCAATCCGTATTCCTGTGATGCGTTTATTCAAAGAAAAGGACGTATTCCGGCTCCGATCCATAGTTTTAAGAACTAGAAGCATTGAGGGATATCATTATATGATGTTTTTGGGACATAGATAATTGAACAAAGAGTTATGTAAACCTCGTGGGTAGAGTTGCTAAAATAAATCTTATGTGCGCGAAGCGATTATGACAGGCTGGCGGTATTCTCCGGAAAATACGGTCGTTTCTTTGAACAGAGCAAGCTGCTGGTACAGATTGGATGCAGCGATGTCTTTTTCTAACAGGGCAAGCTGATCCGGCTCAAGCTTGTTTTTGGCATCTGCAAGCTTTGTGATGATTGGACGCCGGGCTTTGGTTTTGACCGTGTTCAGCAGGGGGGAGGCTTCCCGGTTGAAACCAAGCAGACGAAGATAAGCACAATATTTATATTCCTTGAGAAGATCAATATCATTTTTTTTGATAGACAGAAGGATATGGAGAAACGCGCGGTTGATATGCGTCATGGCGATATCCTTTGTCTTTAAGGCATTTCTGAATTCTGAAAGGTCAGCGGATCTTTTGGCGGAAAGGGCATTTTGGAGTTTATCAGCCAGATCGCCATAGACGTCAAAGTAATCGGTCAGGTCTTCCGACGGATGCATCATAAAATGATAGAATAACAGATCGGAGACGGAACTGAGATCAAGATAGCGGTGGCTGTTATAATATTCCTCAATGACCGGTACGGTACAAGCCGGTACAAAGCAGGATAATTGACGCAATAGCTCAGAGCTGCTTTTTCCATGGGATGTCTGGGAGTGGGTGGCGGTATACGGATTGGATATGTCGGAAAGGGAACGCAACAGCGGCCGCAATGCTGTCGCGCTGCAGCAGCTTCCTTCCGGTGTTGACGTATCGTGATAGCCTGCGCCCTGCCGTCTGACCGTAACCGGTTTTATCGGAGAATGCAGATGATCTAATGCCCGAAGATATTCGATTGCAAGGATATTGTTAGGTAGTTCTGCGCTGTCATTGCTGACGGCTTCGCTGCTTGGAGGACATTGTATACGGGAATGTTTGGGCTGGAATTCTTTTTTGGAAAGCTCCTTTAGTTTTTCAAGATCTCCGGATTCGCTGCCAAAACACAGATAATCAACGACACCCAGAGCGTCTAATGCGGAAACGGCACCCCTTGCAAAATATTCGGCGCTTCCCGTGGCAGTTGTGACCGGAAGCTCGAAGACGGCGTCCGCGCCGGCAAGGATGGCGGTTTTTGTCCGGCAGTACTTGTCCATAGATGCCGGTTCACCCCGCTGCACATAGTCGCCGCTCATAATGACGATCAGATAGTCGGCATGCGTAAGAAGCCTGGCCTGTTCTAATAAATAGGCGTGGCCGTTATGAAACGGATTAAATTCTGCTATGATGCCGCATACGATCATTGAGATCTCCTGTTTAACATTTTCTGTGCTATTTTATAAAAACACATGTTGCCGTCAGTCATAAGGTGCATTATAATATCATTAAATGTAACATAGGCAGAAAAAAAGTACAAGTGTTATTGAACGTGAGAAGAATTTGCTATATAATAGATTAGTGTGAGAAATAGATTAGTGTGAGAAAAAGTTTTGAGTCGCAGCAGAGCTGCGACATAGAAGTTAGCGTATTTTTTGGATATAGAATACGGATCTGTGTCAATATGTCAAAGATGCAGATGCTTATTTATATAGGACTGGAAAGGAGAGCGGGGGTATGCCATATATCGACATCATCAAAGATAAGGCAAGGGCGGATAAGAAAACAATCGTTCTGCCGGAAACAACGGACAAGAGGACACTGATCGCGGCGGCACATGTGATCGAGGAAAATATTGCCAATATTATTATGGTANNAGGGAAAGAAGAGAAGATATTAGACGGTGCTGGATGGCTGGAGATCGATCTAAGCAAGGTGAAGGTGATCGATCCGGAGAAGACAGAGCGGCTGGATGATTACATAGAGCTGTTGTATGAGACCAGAAAGGAAAAAGGGATGACGCCGGAAAAGGCGAGGGAAGTTCTGTTGTCAGATTATCTGACCTTCGGGGTCGTCATGGTAAAGGCGGGAGATGCGGACGGTATGGTAGCCGGCTGCTGTCACGCGACGGCGGATGTATTAAGACCTTCTCTGCAGATCCTCAGAACGGCTCCCGGCACAAAGCTGGTATCAGGATTTTTCATTATTGACGTACCGAACTGCCAGTATGGTGAAAACGGAACCTTCCTGTTTTCCTNNTGACTGTGGACTGAATCAGGATCCGACCGCGGAGGAGCTGGCGGCGATCGCTGATTCATCGGCAAAAAGCTTTCGTAATCTTGTAGGAGCCAGTCCGGTGATCGCATTATTATCACATTCCACAAAGGGAAGCGCGAAGCATCCGCTGGTGGATAAGGTGATCGAGGCGACAAGGATCGCGCATGAACAGTATCCGGAGCTGGTCCTGGACGGTGAGCTGCAGACGGACGCGGCGATCGTGCCGAAGGTTGCCAAGACAAAAGCGCCGGACAGTGATATTGCCGGAAAGGCTAATGTTTTGGTGTTTCCAAATCTGGACTGCGGCAATATCGCATATAAACTGGTGGAACGTCTTGCCAATGCAGATGCTTACGGACCGATGCTGCAGGGGATCGCAAGACCGGTCAACGATCTTTCCAGAGGCTGCAGTTGGGAGGACATTGTGGGGGTCGTGGCGCTGACGGCAGTGCAGGCGCAGCACATAGAATCTTAATACACTGTTTGATTATTGTTATTAGTATAGGATATACTATGTTTGAATAAAGATTGATAAAAATATATGAAACATAATTAAAATGTATTTATGATAAATGCATGCAGAGTGCTGTTCCATGCGCAGGAAAGGAAAGGAATATGAATTTAAAAAACAAAGGAAGCTATTATGCTGTCATTGGTATGCTTGCATTATCGGGTATGCTCCTGTTATATTCGATAGGTGTCCGTGCTGCCAATGGGGGCGAACTGATTGACGAGGTCGATCATACGGACGACAGTTTTGACGATCTTACGTATTTTGATGATGTTACGGAGGAAGAATTTGAGGATCTTGTCACCAGATTGGAAGCGGCGGTTTCAGATATGGATAATGCCGATGAAGTAGACGCGCTGATCGACGAGATGGAGGATATGGCGCGCAGAATGATGGCCAATAATTGCATTGCCAACATTTATGCCACGCTGGATGCGGAGAATCAGGAGTATAATGATCTGGTAACACATTATGATGAGATTTCGGTAGATCTCAATGATAAGATCCAGCAGACCTACAGGATGATCGCGGAGTCGGAATGTTCCGAGGTGCTTCACGCAAGGATCGATGATGAGGAAGAATGGCAGGATATTCTGGAATACGAGCCCATGACAGATGAACAAAAAGATCTTGTGAACCGCGAGACGGAGCTTTCCCTGAAATATGATGAGCTTTATATTGCCGAATACTTGGTTAACATCAATGGCGTTGATTATGACATGGATACGATTACCGAGGCTTATCAAAACGGAGAGATAACAGTACAGCAATATTTTGAAGGTTATGCGGATATTCTGGAACAGCGGAATCAGGAATTGGGCGAGCTGTTTTTGGAACTTGTCGATATCCGGACGCAGCTTGCGCAGAGTTACGGATATGATAATTATGCGGATTATGCATATGAGGAGATTTATGAAAGGGATTATACGCCGGAGGATCTGGAAGAATACAGGCGGCAGGTCATTGAATATATTGTGCCGCTGGAGCATGATCTGTATGATATGCTGATGGAAGATTCATCCTTTGACGCTATGCGGGATGCTGAGATGTCGGAGCAGGAGTGCCTTGATTTTCTTGAAGCTTACCTCCCTGAGATCTCAGATGATATGCTGATCTCCTACAGATATATGATAGATCATGGCATGTGTGATCTTTCGATTGACGATCGGAAGGCACCGGGCGGATATACGACGCAGATCTATGTGTATAACGCGCCGTATATGTTCAACTGCGCAGACGGAACGATCAGCGATATGGGAACGCTGATTCATGAATTTGGACACTATAACCAGATGTACTTTGCGACTGAGGATGAATGGCTATACAGCTATAATAACCTTGATGTTGCGGAGATCCATTCACAGGGACTGGAGCTGCTGTTTCTGGATCACAGCGAGGATATCTATGGGGAATATGCTGATGCAGTAAAGCTTTATACATTGATGAACATGACATATGCCTGCGTGGAAGGTGTGAAGGAGGATGCATTCCAGTATGAGGTCTACAGCAATCCGGAAGGTCTGACGGTTGAAAAACTGAATGAGATCTATTATAACTGCTGCGAGGAATATGGCGCTCTGGATTTCACTAACAGCTATTATCTGGGATTGTATGGAATGATGGCATCGGATGAAATCACGGAATGGGTGGAGATCCCACATACGTTCCAATCTCCTCTGTATTATGTCAGCTATTCCGTTTCCATGGCTGCAGTGGAAGAACTGTGGGATGTGATCCTGGATGACAGGGAAGAAGGCATCGACGTATATCTCGAGCTGGTAAGAAAAGGTATGATCGACTCTTATACGGATGCTTTGGCGGATGTCGGACTAAATAATCCGATCGAAAATCCGAGATTTGAAGCATATGCCAACAATATCCGTTATTATCTGGGACTGCAGGACAGCAGGGGATCGTCAGAAGAGGCAGACAGCGGAGATGTTATCCAGGAGCCGGAGGAAGATAAGCCTGATGTAGATATAGATGAGGATCATGATTCTGACAGAGACCGTGAGGAGGATGACGACGACAGGGATCGCGATCGTGACCGTGATAAAGATAATAATACTGCCCTAATCATCGTGGTGGCAGTCGGCGTTGCCATATTGCTGCTGATTATCATAGTGATTATTGTGCTGGTATCATCTGATAAAAAAGCAAAGAAGCAGGCTGCGCTGCAGAATGTAGCTCAGACGCCGGGGATTCCGCCGGCTCAGAATACAACGCCTCAGATGGGTAGTATCCCGCCAAGTCAGGATACTTTGCCGCAGGTGGGCNNGGTGCCGGAAGTACCGTCAGTTCCACCATTGCCTCCAGTACCGCCAGTGCCTCCTGTACCATCCGCACAGGACGGTATATCAGAACAGGCTTCGGCGGAACCGCAGGATGCTCCGGAAGGACAGACACCGGAACAAGCAGGAAGCGGAGGGGATGATGCAGAACAAAACACAGAATCGTAAATATTTTGAATTAATTTTGTTGACAAATGATATGGACATGGTTATAATATCATAAGTGTGGTTTAGAAACCGGTTGAGAGAAAAAGATACGGCAGGAGGTGTAATGAGATGTCAATTTGTCCTAAAAATAAATCTTCCAAAGGAAGAAGAGATAAAAGGAGAGCAAACTGGAAGATGAGCGCTCCTACATTAGTAAAGTGCAGCAAGTGTGGCGCGTTGATGGTTCCGCACAGAGTTTGTAAGGCATGTGGGGCATATAATAAGAAAGAAATTATTTCTGTTGATTAATGATCTGTGTGCTCAGTGTTGTTTTAAAACTGCGAAATAAGAGCCTTTCCTTTGGGAAGGGCTCTTTTTATAAAAACACTTTATTCTGATTGCAAAATTTCTTGATTTTTCCCACTTTTTTTAGTATTATAAAAGATGAGTTTTTATGCGGAAGCGTAAGATAAATGGAGGCTAAAAATGAGTCAAGTTGTAAAAGTTGCATTGGATGCTATGGGGGGCGACAATGCGCCCGTGGAAATCGTCAAGGGCGCTGTTGACGCGCTGGCGGAATCAGAGGATCTGGTTGTTTATCTGGTTGGCAGGGAGAAGACGATTCAGGAAGAACTGTCCAAATATCAGTATGATGACAGACGTATCCTGATCGTGCCTGCAGACGAGGTCATTGAGACAGCCGAGCCGCCGGTTATGGCGATCAGAAAAAAGAAAGAGTCATCGATCGTAAAAGCGCTTTATCTGGTGAAAAACGGAACCTGTGACGCCTTTGTTTCTGCGGGAAGCAGCGGCGCAATCCTGGTGGGCGGACAACTCATCGTAGGAAGGATCAAGGGGATTGACCGTGCTCCATTGGCTCCTGTTATCCCTACTGCAACAGGATGCTCTCTTTTGATTGACTGCGGGGCGAATGT
>DLOQ01000153.1:0-4741 GCA_002479655.1 Lachnospiraceae bacterium UBA7480 | reverse complement strand
AAAACCGAGGGTTGCCATTGTCAATATTGGCGCGGAAGAAGAGAAAGGCAATCTTCTGGTAAAGGAGACATTCCCGTTGTTAAAGGCATGTGATGATATTAACTTTATCGGAAGCATCGAGGCAAGGGAGATCCCCAGCGGGTATGCGGATGTCATTGTCTGCGAAGCGTTTGTCGGCAATGTGATATTAAAATTGTATGAAGGAACGGCAAGCGTATTGGTTAAGAAGATTAAGGAAGGTTTAAAAAGCAGTTTAAAGAGTAAGATAGGCGCGGCGTTGGCATTGCCTGCGTTGAAAGATACCGTAAAATCTTTCAGCACAAAGGAGCACGGCGGTGCTCCCCTGCTTGGCTTGAATGGACTTGTGGTCAAGACACATGGAAGCNNAGCTCAAGACACATGGAAGCTCGGAATCGGTTGAGATCAAAAATTCGCTGCTGCAGTGCAGGACGTTTAAAGAGCAGGATATCAATGGTAAGATAAGACAACAACTGATGATAGGAAATGATTGACAATGGAATATAAGATACTAAAGGAAGCGATCTTAAGGGTGCTTCAGGTGTATGAGACGGAGATCTCCATGGAGAGCACGTTTGATCTGGATCTGGGTGCAGACTCCATCGATATGATGCAGATGATGCAGTATATAGAAAAAGAAACAGGGAAAAAATTCCGGGCGGTCGATCTGGACAAGATCGTTACCGTAGAAGATGCTGTCCGCGTGATGCGGGAGCAGATGGAGTGACGCGTGTCATCGCAGCAAGCTNNTGCTCTGACATGGAGGATTAATATGGACGAGGAAAGCAGGATCAAGGAGCTGGAAGAACGGATCGGATATCACTTCCGGGAGAAGGCTCTGGTTAGAGAGGCATTAACGCACAGCTCTTACGCTAACGAAAGGTCGATCAGAAAGATCAATTGCAATGAACGGCTTGAATTTTTGGGAGATGCGGTCTTGGAACAGACAAGCAGTATCTATCTGTTCCGACAGTATCCTAAAGTGGCGGAAGGACAGTTGTCAAAGATGCGGGCTGCGTTAGTATGCGAGTCTGCGCTGGCAGCCGCGGCGGAGAAGATCAGTCTGGGTGATTTAATTTTCCTTGGAAAAGGGGAAAGGGCAAATGGAGGAAATAAAAAGCCTTCTGTTGTCTCTGACGCTATGGAAGCGTTGATTGGCGCGCTGTATCTGGACGGCGGCGAAAAGGCAGCCAATCATTTTATCATGAAGTATATTTTGACGGACATTCAGGAAAAAGAGAAAGCGTTTATTGATCATAAATCCGAACTGCAGGAGCTGGTGCAGTCGGGGAATTACGGAACGATCCGCTATCAGGTGATCGGTGAATACGGACCGGAGCATGAAAAGGAATTCGAAGTGGAGCTGATGATCGATCAGAAGAAGGTCAGTCTCGGACGCGGTCGGAGTAAAAAGGCTGCGGAGCAGATGGCGGCGTATGAGGCGCTAAAAGAGCTAAAGGGAAAGGGACAAGGTTTATATGTATTTAAAAAGTATTGAAATACAAGGCTTTAAATCATTTGCCAATAAGATCGTATTTGAATTTCATAATGGGATCACGGGTATCGTAGGACCTAACGGCAGCGGTAAGTCCAATGTTGCGGATGCGGTCAGATGGGTTTTGGGAGAGCAAAAGATCAAGCAGCTTCGGGGAGCATCCATGCAGGATGTTATTTTTTCGGGTACGGAGCAGAGAAAACCGCTGGGCTATGCTTATGTTGCAATCACGCTGGATAATGCGGATCATCAGCTGAACATTTCCTATGACGAGGTGACGGTTGCGAGAAAGCTGTACCGTTCCGGAGAAAGCGAATATCTGTTAAATGGAACAGTGTGCCGTTTAAAGGATGTATATGAACTGTTCTATGATACCGGTATCGGCAAAGAGGGATACTCCATTATCGGGCAGGGACAGATCGATAAGATCTTAAGCGGAAAGCCGGAGGAGAGGCGTGAGCTGTTTGACGAGGCGGCGGGCATCGTTAAATATAAAAAAAGGAAAAGCGCTTCCCAGAAAAAGCTGGAAGATGAGAAGCAAAACCTTCTTCGTGTCAATGATATCCTTGCAGAGCTGGAAAAGCAGATCGGACCGTTGGAGAAACAGTCGGAAAAGGCAAGGGAGTATCTTAAGAAAAAAGAGGAACTGAAAAAGCTGGATGTGAATTATTTCCTTTTGGAAAATGCACATACGACTGAGCAGATGGACGCGGTCAATGAGAAATTAAAGATTGCAGGGGACGATTATCAGGAGAACAGTAAACGCTTTGAAAACATCCGGCAGGAATATGATGAGATGCAGGAAAAGATCGAGGAGCTTGAAAAGTCGATCGAGGAGACCCGCAATTCCCTGAGCAATACCAGCTCCATCAGGACAAAGCTGGTCGGTGAGATCAATGTCTTAAAGGAGCAGATCAATTCCGCAAGGAATAATATGGAGCATTTTAAGACAAGGCTGGGCAGTATTGAGGAAAATGTCGGACAGAAAGAAAAAGAATGTGCCCAGCTTGCGGAAAGCAAGGAGCAGGCGGATGCGGCGCTTCGTGAACTGGAGACAAAGCGTAATGCCGTAAAAGAGACGCTGCAAAAGGTTCAGGGAGAGATCGAAGAAATCAATGAGTCTGTTGAGAAAGATAAAAACCGGATCATTGAGACGCTTAATGAGCGTGCCACCATCCGCTCTAAAAAGGAGCGTTATGATACGATGCTGGAGCAGATCGCTATCCGGCGTTCCGAATTAAATTCCAAATTTTTACAGGCGAAATCCAACGAAGAAGAACAGCAGGAGATCGCAGCCGGATTAAAGGAGGAATTTGAAAAGGTCAATAAAGAGATCGAGGAACTGAATCACGAGCAGAAGAAAATGGAGGAACGCGCCGGACAGATCCATGATGAACTGGGAGAGACGGATCGTCAGCTGCGTGACGCTCAGGTTCAATATCATCAGGATAAGACAAAGCTGGAATCCATCACCAATCTGACGGAACGCTATGAGGGCTATGGCAACAGCATCCGCAAGGTCATGGAACGCAAGGAGAGCAATAAGGGGATCATCGGCGTTGTGGCGGATATCATCAAGGTGGAAAAGAAGTATGAGACTGCCATAGAGACTGCGCTGGGCGGTGCNNAAACCGCCAAAGAGATGATCAATTATCTCAAAGAGAATAAATTCGGACGCGCTACCTTCCTGCCGCTGACAAGTATTGAGCATCCGCAGGAATTTAAGACTCCGGAGGTGCTGGAGGAGAAGGGCGTCATCGGCATGGCGGATGAGATCGTATCCACAGAGCCGGATTATCGGAATGTGGCAAAGGCGATGCTGGGAAGGATCGTTGTCATTGACCATGTGGATCAGGGATTAAAGATTGCAAGGAAGTATGATTACGGTATCAGGATGGTTACGCTGGACGGCGAGCTTTTAGTACCGGGCGGAGCGATCAGCGGCGGCGCATATAAGAACAGTTCCAATCTTTTGAGCCGAAGACGCGAGATGGATGAGCTGGACAAGCAGGTGAAGGCTTCTTTGAAGCAGATCAATAAGCTGCTCGATCAGATCGAACAGATCAAGGAGGAAAGGAATCAACTGCGTATCGGGATCGAGGAGATCAAGCTGAAGATCCAGAATCAGTTTATCGCGCAGAACACGGCGAGACTCAATCTCATCAAGGCACAGGAGCGGATCGATGAGACCGTGCATGGCGTAGATGATTTGAAAGCAGAGCAGGCAGAGATCGAAAAACAGATCAGTGAGATCAAGGAGCAGCAGGGACAGATCGATCAACAGCTGGAGGATTCCTCCAAAGAGGAAAAAACGTTAGAGGCGCAGATCACGGAAAAGCAGGAAAAGCTGGAAGGCAGACGTGAGGAAGAAGCGGTTCATGCCGCGGCTGTGGCGGAGCAGGATGTCGAGGTGGAGAAGGCGCTGCAGAAACAGGAATTTGAACAGCAGAATCTGAACCGCCTGAAAGAAGAACTGTCGCGGTATGCGGCGGAACGGGAAGAGGTTCTGCAGGCAACGAAACAAAACGAGGCGGATATTGCGGACAAGGAAGAGAATATTAAAAATCTGGAACAGACCATGGACGCTTCCTATACAACGCAGGAAGATTCCGAGATCCGCTTAAAGGAGATGCAGGAAAAGCGGGAAGAATATACGTCCAAACAGAAGCAGTTCTTCGGGCTTCGTGAGGAATTGAATGATAAGGTCGCGGAACTGGATAAGGAGATCTACCGTCTGAAGACACAGAAGGAGAAATTGGAGGACGCTTTAAACGGACTGTCCGGCTATATGTGGTCAGAGTATGAATTGACGCTTAGGGATGCCGCCGAGCTTCGTGATGAGACGATGACGGATCTTGTATTTTTAAAGAGAAGCGTCGCGGAATTGAAGGACGGCATCAAACGTCTTGGAGATGTCAACGTCAATGCCATTGAAGATTATAAGGCGGTCATGGAACGGTATGATTTCCTGAAAAAGCAGCATGACGATCTTGTGGAAGCGGAGAAAATGCTGATCGGCATCATTGAGGAACTGGATCAGGCGATGCGCGCGCAGTTTACGGAGAAATTTGCCGAGATCAGCAAGGAATTTGATAAGGTATTTAAGGAGATGTTTGGAGGCGGTAAGGGTACGCTGGAACTGATGGAGGATGAGGACATATTGGAGGCAGGCATCCGGATCATCGCGCAGCCGCCGGGGAAGAAGCTGCAGAATATGATGCAGCTTTC
>DLOQ01000190.1 GCA_002479655.1 Lachnospiraceae bacterium UBA7480 | reverse complement strand
TTTGAATTATACAGGAAGCTCTTTTACAATTCATGAGGGGGCAACACAAGGGTCATAGGAGGATGTGACATGGCAAAACGAGGAGAGAATATCAGAAAACGCAAAGACGGACGCTGGGAAGGGCGTTACCCCAAAGGCAAGAAAGAAGGCAGACCTGTGACAGGCTCTGTCTTCGGAAAAACCTACGCCGAGACAAAGGAGAAGCTGATAGCAGCGAAAGCTGAGCAAGCCGAAAAGCTGAAGACACCTGTAGCAAAATATCTGGATGCAATGAACGAAACCTTCTCTGAATCAGCTGAAGAGTGGTTCACCGCCACAAAGCCTGACCTTAAGAAATCCAGCATTTCCAAGTACAGAAACACTCTGGACAAGCATCTTCTGCCGGAGTTTGGCAGGAAGAAGGTCATAGATATAACCAGAGATGATGTGACAGCCTTCTCCACAATATTACTCCTTCCTAAAGCGGAGGAAGGCAAGGGTCTTGCTCCAAAAACGACAAACAGCATCATCTCGGTAATGAAGAATGTGATGGATTATGTCAGGTACGTAAAGGGAGCCAATGTTATCACATTTGAGGGATTGAGCGTCAAGCAGTCGGTAAGGCAGATCAGGGTGTTCAGCACCTACGAGCAGGATAAGCTGACCGCTTTCCTTCTGGATAGACTTGACCTTGTTCGACTTGGGGTACTGCTCTGTCTTTACACAGGGCTTCGAATCGGAGAATTATGTGCCCTGATGTGGGGAGACATCTGCTTTGCGGAAAAGAGGCTTCGAGTAACTAAAACCATGCAGAGGATTCAGGAACCTGACGGCAAAGGTCATAAAACTAGGATCGAGATTGACAGGCCTAAAAGCGACTGCTCTATCAGAGATATTCCAATCCCTGACGAGGTCTTCTCCATACTGGTGGATATGAGGCAGCCGGATGGCTGCTTCTTTTTAACCGGACTGGAAAAGACCTTTATAGAGCCGAGGCAAATGGAGAAGTGCTTTGACCGCATGATGGAGGCTTGTGATATTGAGAATGCCACAATGCATGTGTGCCGTCATTCGTTCGCTACCCGGTGCGTAGAGGTAGGATTTGACATCAAGACGCTTTCGGAAATCCTCGGCCACGCCAGTGTGGCGATAACCATGAACCGCTATGTGCATCCGTCAATGGAGCTTAAAGCTCAGAACATGAACAAGCTCTGCGGAATGCTTTCAGGGGTCAAGGAAAGGGTCGGCGAGGAGAACAAGACCGCATAAACAGGGAATCCCATTGGAAACTGCCATAGAGTAAACCACTCTACGAAAATTTTTCACTTTTTTGGGGGCGAACAGACCATCTCCGCATCCGTTTATAAGTCACTCTGAAACGGGTAAAAGTCAAGTTATATTTGAGAATGGCAGAAAATAATAAACGGCATCCAAACCGGATAGAATTGTCCGATTTAGGTGCCATTTCTTGTTTGAGTAGGTGTTGTCTGATACGACCAGATTGATATGGTTTAAGACACAAAAAGAGCAGGCTGCCCGATGTCGTCAGATATCAGGCAACCTGCTCTTATCATTCTATTCATGCGTAGCTATTGATATTGGGATATTTTACACCATCACGCCTCCAGACTTTTCATAGGTTTCTGTCGGCTCCCATTCTGTATCAAGGCAGTTCTGGGCATATTCAGGAGTAATGTGAAAGCGCCTTACAAGCGAGGCTATTATATCACTATCAGAATGTCCAAGATCTCTGCCCATTTCCACGGCTCCTCTAATCCTCTCAGTTTTCTCCTCCGCTTCCCTCAAATATTCAGGACTCACCATCGTCATCATAATCTTCTCGACCTCCGATCTGTTTCCCTCAAGATATTCCTTCAATACATCCTGTTGTGTGCATATCCGGAATGTCTCGGCTATTCCTCTTGCACGGTCCTCTCCGTGAATCTTCATCTGCTCATCAAAAATCTGCGAAAACCTTATATACTCCTCCAATATGCCGCTGCCGTTCCCGGAATCTATGACGGTTGCTTTCAGTTCCGGCTTTCCGACTTCCCCACCGAAAAACTCTTTATTCAGCGAGAGGACCGGGCGTCCCGCCACATCCCGCTCAATTTCATCCGAAGAAAGGATTCTCGGCTTCCGCTTTCCTGTATAGACAATGTAGCACTCGATGTCGGGCATATCCAGTTTTGGTGACCCATAAATGTTCACGCCGTTGTTGATAAAGAAGTTCATCAGGCTGTCCGCCACATACTCCCACAGACGGAACAGTATGTTTATGCTCCAGGTGGACTGCGACTCTATCAGAATCAGGAGTCTCCCCTTCTTGCGCCGAGCCAGCATACCAAGGTCATTGAATACCTTGATTGTGAAAATGTTCTCTATGGTTATCAGCGTTAAATCCGCCTCTGTGATATCCTTATCCTCCGGATGGATATCTTTATACAGGAGATGCAGGTACTTCTTCTTGCTGAACAAGTCCTGAAACACATCGTTCTTAGCCTGTCGGTTTATACGCCCCTCCTGCTTCAGAGAGGCATTCTGAGCCTCAAGTTGTGCTATTTTCTGAAGCAGCCGCTCTATTTCCTTATCATCTGCCATATGAGCACAATCCTCCTTATCAGCCTCTTCGTTATATTATCGTCAGGGAGACGACTTCTCTTAACAGCCAGTATATCAAAAAATCATGAATTTATCCACAGAAATCTGATGAATCCCAGAATGTCCTGTCAGATGTGTGTCCATGCTGCCAGATAGTCACTGTCGGCATGAAGTCCATGTTATGGGTTACTGTCTGCCCGGTGTTCTCACAAACTGACTTTACGCCAGTCACAAGTCCAATGGAATATCTTTCCGGGCAGCTAATAAAGGTATGCCTGAACTAAATGTATTTTGGTTCCACTCTTATCATAGGTGGATTCACTGCTATCTGGAGGTGGTTTCAAATCACTCATAGGCGGGTTCAATTCAACTCCCAAGTGGTTTCAAATCCGCTTAAGTGGTNNCGCCGCCTCCCAAGGTGGGTTCATCTGACTCTGGGGTGGTCTCAAATCCTGTGCAAGTGGTTTCACCGTTGCCCCAAAATGGGTTCATCGGGCTCCGGGGTGGTTTCACTTCCGTCATAAGTGGTTTCACCGCCGCCCCGAAGTGGTCTCAATTCCTCGTAGGTGGTTTCGCCAGTGGACTCAGGTGGTTTCAATCCTATCATAGGTGGTTTCAAATTTTGAAACCACTTGCGTCCACCTGGCATCCACCGAATCGCCCTATAATCCCCTCTCTCTTCTTCCGTTTGAAACCGCCCCTCTCAAATGCCTTTATTTCAGGCACTTCCAGCCTACCCCATTGTTTCAGATTGTATTATTCAGCGAAGAAAGCCATCTGCCGTAACGTCAGCAGGAGCAGTGAATCATGATATACAATGTGATATTATGATGGGCAGCATCATGACGGTTTCCGATCGGGAAGGCGTCCAATGTAAAATATGCGGCGCAAAGTGGAAGCTAACCCCGCTTGGGGAGCTGGAATATGTCAGGTCGGAAAACAAAGATGCCGTTACGGCAGACAAGTCCGCCGATGGAAAAGAACCGCCCGTTTATGATAAGTATCATGAAGAAGATTTTCGTTCGATCCCATCATGGTATGAGTGGGAGAGAAGCTGCGCCATCAATGAATGGAACAGCAGCAATCAGGAAATCATCTATTCTATATACGTAGAAGCCCTGCCAAATTCCAAAGGATTTATAGATTGCGGCAAAGGCACGTTGGAATTTAATCAGGATGCATTTATCTTAAATGTCGCTGACCAACAGCTTGTATTCCCACACCGTATCAGGGAATCCGTGCAAACGGAGTATAACTACAAGGGAAAAGGAATGTGTATTGTATTATCAACACAGGATAACTGTTACTATATTTATTCTAAGGACAGCCATTTCAATCCGACATGGATGCAGTTTGTGGGGGAATATTTATACCAGCAAAGTAAAAAGTTTTTTTGAACTACCTAGCCTTTTGTCCAAAGGGTTGACTTTTGATCCAATATACGATATTCTCTTTTCAGTGCATTTTGCATAGTGTCTGAGATTTTATTGGCAGATCGCCGACGATTTCTTATTTGTTCTATGATTTTTCAGCAGGATCTGGGAGCTTTCATTTTCAATGTTGTCCATAGTCTGTAATATTGATCCCCAGCTTGCAAGATTAAACGCTGATTTGTAACATTAATTCCCAGCTTGTAAAATCAATTCTCAACTTGTAATATTAAACACCGGTTCGCGGCAGGGGATAGCGGCTTGCAACGAAGAACGCCGGTTTGTAATATCAAACACCAATTATACCACCAACGAAAGGAGCTTTTATATGAAAGAAACCATGAAAAAAAGCAATGTTTCCACTACATACAAAGATACCGTCAGTCTGGATGACCTCCACGGCGCCATCCCCGTCCGCATGACCAATGATTACCTTTTCCGGGCATTGATGCAGAGCAACACCAATGTTTTAAAATCCCTTATTTGCGCTCTGCTCCATCTGGATCATGATGAAGTTACCTCCGTCACGATCCTCAATCCGATCGAGCTGGGCAAGACCATCGATGAAAAAAACTATATCCTCGACATCAAAGTAGAATTAAATGGACATACCACCATCAATCTGGAGATGCAGGTTATCAATGAAGGAAACTGGCCGGAACGCTCCCTGTGCTATCTGTGCCGCGTCTTTGACAGCTTAAACCGCGGGGAAGATTATGAAGACGTCCGCCCCGCCATACAGATCGGGCTTCTGGACTTCACCCTCTTTGCGGACAGCCCCGAATTTTTCGCCAACTACTATCTTATGAATGAAAAAAATCACCGGATATATAGTGACAAATTCCGGCTGTCTGTGTTAGACTTAACACAGATAGACCTTGCAACCAAGGAAGACCGCGCCTATCAGATTGACCGCTGGGCCGCCGTATTTAAAGCCACCACCTGGGAGGAATTAAAGATGCTTGCAAAGAACAATCAATATATCAAAGATGCCGTTGCGACCGTCTGCCAGCTTACGCAGGAAGAAAAGATCAGACAGCAGTGCGAAGCGAGAGAGGATTATTACAGGCGCACAGCGGGTCGTGAAAAACGCCTCAAACAAGCCACCAAGGAGCGGGATGAGCTGAAGGAACAGCTTTCTCAAAAGGAGGCGGAAATTGCGAAAAATCATGCCGACATTGCAAAGAAAGATGCCGATATCGCCAAGAAGGATGCCGAAATCGAACATCTCCGCAGTCTGCTTGCCAACCGCAATAACTCTGAAAAATAAAATGGCATAAATCAGTAGTGATATTTCCCTCGTTTCACGATCAGGAATATCGTACCAAGTATAAGTGACAAAAATTCGGCAACCACTACCGATAACCAAATGCCGGTCAACTTCCAGATCATAGGCAGGATAAGAACCGCGGCAGTTTCAAAAACAAGAGTCCTCAAAAATGAGATCAGCGCGGAGGTTAGTCCATCGTTTAAGGCGGTAAAGAAACCCGAAACAAAGATACCAAAGCCTAAAAAGGCAAAGCAAAGGGCAAAAATGCGGAAGCCTGAGACGGTCAGCTTAAGCAGCGCCGGATCATATCCCACAAATATCTTGGAGATGGGAACGGCAAGAAGCTCCGCTGATACTACCATGACTACACCGAAAATTGCTACCAGAGACAGACTCTTTCGTACTAAGCCTTTTAATTCGTTATAGTTCCCGGCGCCGTCATGATAACCGATCACGGGAGCTGCTCCCATCGTATAACCGAGGAAAGCCGCCGAGAATACCATGCTGACATACATCATCACGCCGTAAGCTGCAACGCCGTCCTCTTTGGCATAATTCATAAGCTGGCGATTGTAAAGCATGCCCACAATGCTCATAGCTATATTACTCATAAATTCGGATGAGCCGTTGGTACAAGCCTTCAATATTGCTTTTCCATTATATTTTGTTTTACCAAGACGGAGAATACTGCTGTTTTTTCTGAAAAAGTAAAAAAGCGGAACGATTCCTCCGACCGTCTGCGCTAAAGCGGTGGCGATCGCCGCGCCCGCGAGTTTATATTCCTGCGGCAGAAGGATAACAAGTATCGCGTCAAATACAATATTGGTCATACCCGCCGATATGGTTACGATCAATCCAAGCATGGGTTTCTCCGCAGCGGAAAAGAAGCTTTGAAACATCACCTGCAAAATATAGAACGGAAGCGCCACAAGAATGATACGGGCATATAAAGTACAATTATCAAGCAATGCACCTTCCGCACCGAGAAGCGAAGCGATCGGTCGGATAAAAATAAAAGCAAGCGCCGCCAATACCAGACCAATGGCAAAAGCAACATACACAAATAAAGAAAAATAGATGTTTGCTTTTTCCTTTTCACCCTCTCCATAGGTCTTGGCAACAAGAGCCGTACCGCCCGCGCCGAACATAAAGCCGACCGTACCCAGTATCATCAGAACGGGCATGATCAGATTGACCGCTGCAAAAGGTATCTTGCCTGCGCAGTTGGATACGAAAAAGCCGTCAACCACCGAGTAAATGGATGTGAAAATCATCATTGCGATAGCAGGCAATGTAAATCTTATAAGTTTCCCATAGGTAAAATGATCCGAAAGTTGAATACGCATTATATCAGCCTCTCGATCTGATGACGGAAGCAGTCTGCGTATTTTTCCATCAGACGTATATAAGTGCTGATCTCATCTTCTGTCCATGTATCAAACGCATCCATTTCCGCCTGATACAGTCTGGCTGCTGTTTTTTTCACGTACTTTTTGCCTTTGTCGGTCAGAATAACTTTTTTTGCCCTGCCGTCATGCCGCTCCAGATAGAGGATGCCGTCTGCTTCAAGACTGCGGACAGCGGAATTGATGGTCTGCTTGCTGATACCGGATTCCTTGTAAATGTCACTGAGCAGACATTCGCTGCCTGCATCATAAATAGAATACAATACAACGGAAACGCTGTCAGTGATCCCCAGTTTCAAGGATGACAGATGATACAGCGACTGCATTTCCGTTGTGAGATAGTTGATCCTGTGGATTTCTTTTTTGCGGTTCATTGTTCTACCTTTCTTAAAGTACAAAATCATACAATCCAATATAGTACGAAATCATACCAAAGTCAATGGGCATTTTTAGATAAGTTCATAATATCTATCCGATATGTTATGATATTTCTATGATTTTTTTGAAACTTTTTGAACCGATAATCTGTCTAATGGTCACAATATAAGGAAAGGAGCTTCCTGTATAATT
>DLOQ01000080.1 GCA_002479655.1 Lachnospiraceae bacterium UBA7480 | reverse complement strand
TGGGCAGGCACCTCGTATTATCAGTACATTTTTAGAAAGTTATGATTTTTCCGGAAAGACAATTGTTCCGTTCTGCACTTCCCATAGTAGCGGGATCGGTTCCAGTGCAAGTGACCTTCATGCCCTCTGCTCGGAGTCAGTAGAATGGATAGATGGGAGGAGATTTGAAGCAGGGGTTTCAAAAGAGGGTGTTGAGGATTGGCTCAGAGAAATTGGAATTGAGTGAAACAAATTGGATATAATGTCCTGTTTGGTTTTATTACAGCTTATATAAATATCAGTTGATATTGGAATAATAAATTGAGGAAACGGCGNNCGGCAGGAATGACCGCCGTTCTTCCTTTTGTGAAGCATTGTTCGGATCAGCAAGTCCTGTCTGATGAATGCAGAAAAGTTATATTGTGTACGCCAACTTGCAAATAGTCAACTTGGGGAATTGAGTATTTGATAAAAATAGATTATAATCTATGAAGATAAACTGGAATTGTCGATTGGATTTGAGAAGGATTTTGAAATATAAGTTTTAGTTTGACTTTCAGGGTTAATGTTTTGCAGATTTTCTTTTTCTTAGATCTTATAAAAACCCGATCGGGATTGACATTGTTAAGGAGGAGTCAGAATGAGATTGAGTGAACTTTTAGACTATGATTCGATTGTGGTACAGTGCCATGACAATCCGGATGCGGATGCCCTTGCCAGCGGCTATGGGGTGTATACCTATTTGAAAGAGCGGGGAAAGGATGTGCGCTTTGTCTATGGAGGGCGTAATCAGATTCAAAAGAGCAATCTGGTATTGATGGTATCCGAACTGGGGATTCCTGTTGAGCATGTGGAGACTTTGGAGGCGCCGGAGCTTTTGATCACGGTGGATTGTCAGTATGGCGAGGGAAATGTGACAAGGTTTGAAGCGGGCACGGTTGCCGTCATCGACCATCATCAGGTCAGCGGCACGCTGCCCCCGCTCAGTGAAGTTCGGAGCAATCTGGGCGCATGTTCCACCGTGGTAAGGGAGTTGCTGAAACCGGAGGGAGTGGATATCAACGACAATAAAAGTCTGGCTACGGCGCTCTATTACGGGCTTTTGACCGATACAAACAATTTTACGGAGATTTTCCATCCGTTGGACAGGGATCTGCGGGATGACGCGGCTTTTGACAGAAGCATGATCGTCCATTTCCGAAACGCGAATCTGTCCCTGCGTGAGTTGGAAATTGCAGGGGCGGCGCTGATGAATTACCGCTATCATGAAGAGTACCGCTATGCAGTGGCCATGGCGGAGCCCTGTGATCCGAATATTCTGGGTATGATCAGTGATCTTATGCTGGAGGTGGACACTGTGGATACCTGTCTGGTGTACAGCGCGCTGCCATTTGGCATCAAGATTTCCGTGAGGAGCTGTGTGAAGGAGGTAAAGGCAAGCGAGCTTGCGGAGTTTATCACGGATGGCATCGGCTCGGGCGGCGGGCATCTGGAAAAAGCGGGCGGCTTTATACAGATGGAGTTGCTTAAGAAAGTGGAAGATCCTCTGGGCAAAAAGGTGAGCGAGGGCGGCGAGGGAATTGAAGAATTTCTGCTTTGGCGCATGAACAGCTATTTTGACAACAGTCAGATCATTCACGCTGCGGATTACCAAATAGACATTTCCGGGATGACGGCATACAAAAAGAAGAAAGTTCCTCTGGGCTACGTGAAGGCCGATCAGGTTTTCCCCGTGGGCACAGGGATTTGTGTACGTACTCTGGAGGGAGATCTGGATGTGCAGATCAGTGAAGATCTGTATATTATGATCGGGATCTTGGGCGAAGTGTACCCCAATAACGGAGCCAAATTTGAGCGCAGCTACAGCAGACTTGACGTCCCTTACGAGTTTTCGGGAGAGTATGCGCCTGTCGTTAAGGATGTGCTGGAGGGAAAAGACGTATCGCTGATTCAATATGCAAAATCCTGCGTTTCCAGCGGCGAGGTACACATCTATGCAAAAAAGCTGGATCATCGTGTGAAGGTGTTTACCGCATGGGACAAGGAGAAATATATGCTGGGAAAAGAGGGAGACTATCTGGCAGTGCGTGTGGATGACTTGCACGATATCTATATTATAGAGGGAAGTATTTTCCATAAGACCTATGAAATAATGTGAGATGCGGAAAGAAAAATCGGAATTATCCGGATTTAGGGAGATAAAATCTGGAGGGACTTTTTGGGGAAAGATATTATTCCGAACAGTAATTCGTGTGAATTGTATTTTGAAGAACAAGATATAGAAGCGTTTATTGAAAAATTGGAAAAAACATATCCCGGCGTTCAATATGTCAATCGACTTATGACGCATAGTTGGGGACAAAAAGTAATCTGTTTTTATGATTTAGACGGTAATTTGATTGAAGTAGGAACACCTATTGTTTGAATACCTGAAAAATGGAAAGATATATAAATATTCAATGCTCTTAACATTGATGATAATATTTTTAATAATTAATAGGTAATTGCGAAACTCACTCCGTTCGTTCGCAATCTTGAACAAAAACAGGCA